>PSPB01000083.1 GCA_003193815.1 Methanobacteriota archaeon | reverse complement strand
ACGTGCGGCGGCGGCTTCATGCGGCGCACGTCAGCCTTCTCGGGGCGACCCATGCTGGCGCCGAGCCGCGTCGGTGCCTTCGGCATGATTTCGACGCCGGCGGTCGCGGAGACCTGCGCCAGCACGTCGTCGCCTTCGGCATCCGCGTCGCCGAGGCAGTGGAGCAGCGCGTCGGCCTCGGCGCCGACGCGCAACGCATCGCCAGCGGGCGCGAACGGGACGCCCAGCGTCAGCAACAGTGGCTGCGCCGCCGCCGGGAAGAGGAAGTCGTCTCCGTCCCGGCTGCCGTCGGCTGTGAGCTGGCGCAGCTGCGGAGGCTGAGGTCGTGCCACAGGAAGGTGTGCGCGGGGTGGAGCGGGACGCTGTGCTGCTGCGAAAGCGCTAGCGCCGCAGCGAAGTCGGGTTCCCCATCCGGCGATTCACCGCCGGCTGCGCCCAATTCGGCTTCCCACCACTCGACGCACCAGCCGCCCGGCACCAGCGCGTGGTTGTTCTCGAGGAACTCCCCCGGCGGAATCAGCACCTCGCCCACGTCAATGATTTCGCGGATGCGGGGCGCGACCGTCTCCGCCGCGTCGCGGCTGGAAAGGCGGACGCAGCTGCCGTCGTCGAGCAGCACCAGCGGCCCCTCGATGGAGTCGCACGGCGTGACCGCCGCCGCCTTGCCGGGAAGCTGGATTTTGAGCTGGGTACCGATGGCCGTGAAGCTGTCAAGCGCGACCATCGTCGCCGGATTCAGCGCGACCGCCGCGAGGCCCGTAAGCCGCGTGCGGCCGTAGCGCAGGCGGAAGCCACCCGGGCGGTCCGGGAACGCGAAAATCGGGCGGCCGACGAGCACGTCCTTGAGATACTTGTATTCGCCCGCGCCCGCTTGCTCCTGCTTCCGCTCGGCATACGAGCGCAGGAAATCCCAGCCGCCAATCTCGAGGCGCTCGACATGCTTGAGCACCTTGGCCGCCTTGAGACAGAGCCCCTCGGCGATGACCAGCGCCGCGCCGCCGCGCAGCCGGTTGGTCTCGACGCGCGGCAGGTCGCGGTTGCCCGCCACCTCGAGGCGCTCGGTCGGCTCGCCGGTGATGCAGACCGGGCAGGCGCGCACAATTGCGTCAATCTCGTCGCCTGACGGGAGGTATTGCAGGTTGACCGCGCGCTTGTAGAGCGGGATTTCCTCCTTGTAGCGCTCGACCTCGGCCGGCGTGGGGATGTAGGCGTCGAGCCCCAGCTCGCGCCGCACGACGTCCGCTATCAGCACCGAAAGCGCCTGCGCAGTGCCGCCGGCGGCGCGAATCGGGCCGGCGTAGTAGATGGCGGCGCAGCGGGTCGAGTTGTGGTTCTCCATCGTCGCGACGCGCACCACCCCCTCGGTCGGCGCGACCAGCACGCCTTCGGTGAGGATTGAGAGCGAGGTGCGCACCGCCTGCTCGAGCGCCTTCTCGACCCCCAGCTCCGCCCGCAGTTCGCCGGCGAGTTCGCGCGCGACCAGCAGCGCCGCAGTCTGCCGGTCGTGCTTCGCAATCACCTCGCGGATGCGCGGCGCGATGCCCTCCGGGCCGACCTGCGCCTCGACCCGCTCGGCGAGGTCGCGCGCCCGCGGGATTTCGGCCTCGTCCTCGAGGTCGTAGCCCGCCTTGCGGGCGCGCCCCACCAGCTCGTAGCACGCGTCGGCGCCCGCCTCCAGCGCTTCGAAGTAGGCCTCCATTTCCGGCGACGCGACGGCTGCCACACAGTCCCATCCCGCCGCGGCTTAAGCGCTATGCGCCATAGGAGTCAATCCAGATGGTGCGGTAGGCGTCCGCGGCGCTGCGCACGCCGAGGCGGTAGATGCCGTATCCGCAGAGGGCGAAGAGCGCTCCGGCGACCAGCCCGAGGCCGTAGCGCGTCCCGTCGGGCAAGCTATACATCAGCATCACCGACGCCGGGAGCAGCGCCAGCAGCGCCGACATGAACGCCGAGGCGCCGATGAGCATGAACTGCGTCAGCACGTCGGGGTTGCCGCGGTCGTGCTCGTCGAAGCTGGCGAAGGCGGCGCCAGCCCACAAGCCGAGGCCGGCGTTGGCGAGCGTCAGCGCGATGGCGATTTCGCCGAAGAAGAGCGTCACCTGCCACGGGAAGCCGGCCGCCAGCGGCAGCGGTAGCCAGACCAGCACGATGCCGGGCAGCGCCAACAGCAGCAGCCCCAGCCCCTTGCCCTGCATCACCGTGCGCGAATCGACCGGCAACCCCTTCAGCACCCACAGCCGGCGGCCCTCGATGCCGAGCAGCGCCGCGCCGACCAGCGTGCATTGCAGCAGCGCCGCCATGTAGAGCGCCAGCGCGAGGAGGCCCGGGTAGTAGTGGTGCGGCGCGAGGTCGCCCACCTCCTCGCCGGGGATGCCGGTCTGGTAATACCAGAAAATCAGAATGGCCGAAATCGAGAGCGTCGAAAGCGTCGCGGTGAGGAAATCGCGCTCGCGGATGGCCGAAGTGATTTCCTTGCGCGCCACCGCGGCGACGCGCCGGCCCACCAGCCGCCGCAGCCAGCGCAGCTCCATCACGCGCCACTTGAGCGTCGTGCCGGTCGCCAGCCGCTGCGCCGCAACCGCGTCGAGGTATAGTCCGTCAGCAAGCCAGAGGTAGCCCAGCAGCAGCAGCAGCGCCGCGGCGGAGACCTGCTGCACCAGCGCCGGCGCCGCGTGCGCGTAGCTGGCGAGATACATCAGCAGCATCAGCAGCGGCGCCAGCGTCGCGAGGTAGCGCAGCTTGCGCGACATCGGCTGGAGGTTGCCGAGCACTGAGAAGAGGAAACCGCAGAGCGGCGCCAGCAGCGCGAACAGCGCCAGCAGCGTCCAGAACACCGCCGGAATCACGAGCGGAATACCGGCGCCCCAGCGCACCAGCAGCGAGAGCGCGACCCCCAGCGCGACTAGCGCCGTCGCGCCGAGCGCGACGGCGCCAAACTGCCCCAGCATCACGCTGCGCGTCGCCACCGGCTGCGTCAGGTGCAGGTCCACCTCGCGGGCGCGCAGCGCGTGCCGCTGCGTCATCCCGGCCGACCGCAGCAGCAGGAGCACGAACAGCAGCAGGAGAATCGTGCCATACCCCTCGTCGGGGAACTGCTCGGGCCGCATCGCGACGAAGGCGATGATGCGCACGCCCACCAGCACCATCAGCAGTGCCAGCGCGCCCATCACGGCAGTCGCCAGCGGACGCCGCCCCACCGAGTGCGCGAAGCGGCGCCAGCCGCTTCGCAGCTCCGCCCGGCAGATTGCGGCGGCGCTCACCCGCCCATCCGGTCCAGCCGCCGCGTCTCGCGCGACGCACGCTGGTAAGCGCGGTAATGGTCGCGGCACAACTTCACGCGCCGCCCGCCCTCCAGCGCCAGCTCGGGCAGCGCCTCCGCCACGCGCGACCGCGGCTGCGAACGCTGCGGCGCTTTATCGCACCCCTCAACCGCGCAGCCGTCGCCGCGAGCGGCGACGGCTGCAGGAGCGGAGGCAGATTCGGGGACTTCGCGGTGGCGCATGGCACGGCAGCGAACAGGATAACTTAAAGCAGCCTCATCCCGAATCGAGGCCGCCCGCGTGCGCGTCGAGGTGCCCGCAGGCGGGGCAGAAGCCATCCTCGAACAACGGTGTATCGCACTCGGGGCACCAGCCGGGCGACCCCTCGGGCGTGGTCTCGACGACCCACTGCGCCGCGAGCAGGCAGCCGATAGCGCCGACAACCATCACCGCCTTGAGCGCCAGCTGCAGCCAGCCACCAGCCGGGAGCAGCAACGCGTCGACGAACAGCAGCAGCCCGCAGGCGATGACCGAAAACGTCCACTTGGCGTGCGGGCCGGGGCGGTAGTGGTAGAGGTACGCGACCGCAATCACCAGCAGGATGAGCAGCTGGCTGTAGCAGACGAGCGCCTCGAATTCCACAGGGGGTCAGGGACTGCTAATTTAATTCAGGTGGTCGTCGGTCGACTGCGGGTGAACTCACCCGAATTCGACGAGGGCTCCAACCTCCTCGTAGAGGCTCGGCCCGCTGCCCAGGTAGTAGACTGAACCCAGCCGGCTGCGGGAATCCTCGGGCTGCGGGTCCTCCATGGTGGCGCATTCACCCGTGCAGCCATCGGCGAAAGCGATGTAGACGCGCCCCTCCCGGTCGATATGCAGGTCGTTGAA
>PSPB01000082.1:3920-4821 GCA_003193815.1 Methanobacteriota archaeon | reverse complement strand
CGTTAGGATTCTTCTCGAAGTATTTCTGGTGATAATCCTCGGCGCGCCAGAACTCGCCCGCCGGCGCGACCTGCGTGACGATGCGGTCGCCGAAGCGTGGCTGCGCGGCTTCGAGCGCCGCGCGCGCGGCGGCGAGCTGCTCCTCGCCGTGGCAGAAGATGGCCGAGCGGTATTGCGTCCCGGAATCGGGCCCCTGCCGGTTGAGCTGCGTCGGGTCGTGGCACTCCCAGAAGGCGGCGAGCAGCTCGCCGTAGCCAATGGCTCCAGGGTCGAATTCGACCCGCACCACCTCGGCGTGGCCGGTCGCGCCGCTGCAGACCTGCCGGTAGGTCGGCTGGCGCGTCTCCCCGCCGCTGTAGCCGACCTCGGTCACCGCGACGCCCGCCAGCGCGGCAAAGTGCGCCTCGACGCCCCAGAAGCAGCCGGCGGCGAACATTGCGGTTTCAGTCGCCATCGCCGACCCCCGCCAGTGTAAGGAATTCGCCGCTGCGCGCCTGCAATTCGCCGCGGAACTGCGACGTGATGGTCGTCGCCGGCGACCGCGGGCCGCGCGCCTGCATGCAGGCGTGGTCCGCCTCGATGACGATACCAACCCCCACCGGGACCAGATACTCCTCGAGCGCGTCGGCAATCTGTGATGTCAGCCGCTCCTGCGTCTGGAGCCGGCGCGCGAAGCACTCCACCAGCCGCACCAGCGCACCTATGCCAACTATTCCGCTCGGGCCGGGCAGGTAGCCGACGTGCGCCGTACCGCGGAACGGCAGCAGATGGTGCGCGCACATCGAGTGGAATTCGACGCCCTTCAGCAGTACCAGTCCCTCTTCTACAGAGCCAATAGGCTCGCCCAGAGCCTCCTTGGGCGACTGCCCGTAACCGGCAAGCAGCTCCTGCTCCCACGCCT
>PSPB01000082.1:0-3913 GCA_003193815.1 Methanobacteriota archaeon | reverse complement strand
ATGGTGCTCCTCCGGCGGGACGCCGGTCGCCTTCAGGAAGTCGGCGACGGCCTGCTCGAGCGCCTTGCGGTCCACGGCGCGGAGCGTCGCCGATATATTAGCCTCGCCGGCCCCCTTCATAACCCCGCCACCATCGCCGCCCGATGGCTTCGCTCTGGCGCGTCTACGGCGCATTGTTGCTGGTGCAGCTGCTGTTCGGGCTGCACTACCTGACGACGCAGCTGGTCGTCGAGCGCATCAACCCGGTCGAGTGGGCGGCGGTGCGCATCAGCGTTGCCGGCACAATCCTGGTGCTGCTGCATCGCCACCGCATCGTGCGCTGGCCGGTCGGCGCCGAATGGCGACAGATAGCGCTGCTGGCGGCGCTCGGCGTGGTTGTCAACATGGTATTCTTTGCGATGGGCATGGAGCGCACTACACCGGCGCACGGCGCGCTCATCATGTGCATGGTGCCCGTGCTGACGCTCACCTTCGCCGTCGCGCTCGGATATGAGCGCGCCAGCCGCGCCCAGCAAGCGGCGCTCGCGCTGGCGTTTGGCGGTACACTGGTGCTGCTCGAAGCAGACCGCTTCCACCTTTCGGGCAAATACCTCGTTGGGGACCTGCTGGTGTTCATCAACGCCACCTCGTTCGCGCTCTTCCTCGTGCTCTCCCGTAAGGCGGTCGACCGCCACGGTGCGATGGGGCTCACGGCGCTGGTTATGGGCGCCAGCGCCTTCGTGATGGCGCCGCTGGCGCTCTGGAGCGGAATCACGCACGCCGATGCGTGGGGGGCGTTGCCGCAGCATGTTCTTCTCGCGGTCGGTTACACCATCATCCTCGCGACCGTCGTGACCTACAGCCTCAACTACTACGCGCTCGGCCGGGTGCCGTCGTCGCAGGTCGCCCTGTTCATTTACCTGCAGCCGCTGATTGCGACCTCGACCAGCATCGCCGTCGGCCGCGACGTGCTGTCGCCGCGGCTGCTGCTCTCGGCGGCGCTCATCCTGGGCGGGATTGCGCTGACTGCCCTTTCCTACCGCGACGATGCGGAAGAGAGCGGTCCTTCCTAGGCGAGCTTGTCTTCCAGCTCGAGCGAGAGCTGCTCGAGCAGCTCCTCCAGGTTGTTGCTCTTGAGCGAGATGATGTTGGGCATGACGCCCTCGATGCGCGCTTCATACTCGCCTCCGCTACGCAGGATTTCGATGTCGCAGCTGATGTCGGCCATGCCGCGCCCGAAATCGCCCCGTATTTAACACTTGGCGGAAATGGCCTAACTGCGGAAGCCCGCCAGCAGCTCTTCCAGCGACTCGCGCGACGGCTTCAGCCGCTCGTCGGGCAGCTCCGCCAGCGGCGTCTCGACCAGGTTCAGCGTCTCATCGAGCGTCGGCTTGCCGGGGTTGAAGTAGAGCAGCCCGGTGACGTGCTTCTGCGCGACCTCGGCGCGGTGGAGCGCCTCGAGCGCCGCCATCTCGCTGGCGGGGTCGTGCGCATCGCCAATCGTCTCGAGCCGGATGAATGAGCCGTCGTGCAGTTGCACCTCGCGGAACTCGCCCTCCGGCACCTCCACCTCGGTTATTGGCTCGAAGTGCGGGATGTAGTCGACGACGTGCAGCTCCTCGTCGTGCGACTTGACGTAGCCGTAGGACTTGAGCGACTCGTCGTTGTTGGCGAAAGTCACGCAGGGCGAGATGACGTCAATCACCGCCATCCCGTGGTGCGAGAGCGCGGCGCGCACCAGCGCCGTCAGCTGCTGGCGCGAGCCGGAGAACGAGCGCGCGACGAAGGGGCAGCCGAGCGTAATCGCGAGCTTGCAAAGGTCAATCGGCTGCGTCTGGTTCGGCGCCGACTTGCGCTTCTGCGAGCCCTCCTCGGCGGTCGCCGAATATTGTCCCTTGGTCAGGCCGTAGACGCCGTTGTTCTCAACGATGTAAACCATGTTCAGGTTGCGCCGGATGGCGTGGATGAACTGGCCGATGCCAATGCTGGCGGTATCACCATCGCCCGAGACGGCGATGAAGCAGAGGTCGCGGTTGGCCATCGCCGCGCCGGTCGTCACCGACGGCATCCGGCCGTGGGCGGTGTTGAAGCCGTGGCTCTGTCCCAGGAAATAGGCCGGCGTCTTCGACGAGCAGCCGATGCCGGACATTTTCGCGAGCTGCTTCGGCGGCAGCCCGTTGGCCCACGCGGAAGAGATAATTACGCTCGAGATAGCGTCGTGCCCGCACCCCGGGCAGAGCGTTGACTTGGCACCGCGGTAGTCGTCGATGGGCCGGTCAATCACGTTGAGCTTCACCATCAGGCCACCTCGAAGCCCTGCAACTCGGCGCGGATTGCGTCGGCGTAGACCTGCGCGCGCGGTGGGATGCCATCGGTGTAGGCGACCGAGCGCAGCCGCGGCACCAGCTTGCTCGGCAGCTCGGAGCGCAGGATGGAATACATCTGCCCGTCCCGGTTGATTTCCAGCACTATAACCGTTTCGTGCCGCTCGATAAAAGCCTCGACGTCGGGGTGCAGCGGCAGCGCCCGCACGCGGCACTGGCTCACCTTGAGCCCCGTCGCCTCCAGAATATCATCAATCTCCTGGATAGAGTTCTCCATCGAGCCGTAGTAGATTATCCCCATCTCTAGCTCCTTTTCCTCGCGCAGCACCGGAGCCGGTAATTTGTCGCGCGCGCCATCTATCTTGCGCTTCAGCCGCGCCAGGTTCTCGCGGTAGTGCTCCGGCCGCTCGGAATAGACGCCTTTCTCGTCGTGACCAGTGCCACGAGACAGGTACGGCGCCAGCCCGCTGCCGGGCAGCGTCCGCCAGGCGATGCCGTCGCCATCGGTGTCGAGATAGCGCCCGTAATCCTCGAAGGCGTCGAGCTGCTCCTGCGTGCGCACCACCTTCCCGCGGTCGAATTCCCCCGGGTACTCGAAGCCGGTGCAGACCCAGCGGTTCATTCCCAGATCGAGGTCGGAGAAGCCGAAGACCACAGTCTGGAACCGCTCGGAGAAGTCGAATGCGCGCCAGCCGAACTCGAAGCACTCCTCGGGCGTGCCGGGAATCAGCACCAGGTGTTGCGTATCGCCGTGGCTTGCGGTGTAGACCATCGCGAGGTCGCCCTGCTGCGTCCGCGTCGGGAGCCCGGTCGAGGGGCCAGCGCGGTTGATATCCCAGATAACCGCCGGCACCTCGGCATAGTAGGCGAGTCCGACCATCTCCGACATGAGCGAAATTCCCGGCCCGGAAGTGCAGGTCATCGCCCGCACACCTGCCCAGCCGGCACCCAGGACCATGCCAATCGCGGCAATCTCGTCCTCGGCCTGGATGACGGCGCAGGTTACGCCGTCATCGCCGGCACGCAGCCTGGGCAGGTAGCCCTCGATAGTCTCGGCGAGCGACGAAGAGGGCGTAATCGGGTACCACGAAACCAGCGCGACGCCACCGTAGAGCGCGCCGAGCGCGACCGCGTCGTTGCCTTCGACCAGGAAATTCCCGTCGTTGCCATTCTCAATCGGCTCGACGCAGTACGGGTCACGCTTCTCGAGCTCGTCGCGCACATACTCGCGACCCCGCACGGCCGCCTGCGAGTTCAGGTCAATCGCCTTCTGCTTGCCGGCGAACTGCTTCGCAATCGCCGCGTCAAGGTACTCCTGAGGAAGGCCGAGCAGCTCCGCCAGCATCCCGACAAAGATGATGTTGGCGACCATCTTCGCCAGCTTCGGGTTGAACTCGCGCGCGATGCTCGTCATCGGCGCGCCGTAGAGCACCAGGTCGTCCCGCTCCAGAACGTCGTTAACGTCGCTGTTGAACACCACCACCGCCCCCGGCGGGAGTGCCGCCAGGTCCTCCAGCCATGTATCGGGGTTCATCAGCACCTGGATTTGCGTCCCATCACCGGGCGCCTGGTAGCCGCGGGCGGAGACTCGCAGGATGTACCAGGTCGGC
>PSPB01000081.1 GCA_003193815.1 Methanobacteriota archaeon | reverse complement strand
ACTGGAGCCAGGCGAAGCGGAGTTCACCCACTTACAGGTGCTCGGAACCTTCGCCGACGGCTCGCAGCGCGGCTGGCTGCTGCACGACAACGGCGCCGACGGCTGGAGCAGCATGGCACGCACCACCGGCCTGACGGCGTGCGCGTTCGCACGGGAGCTGCTCGCGGGAACCATCGCAGGGCCGGGAGTCGTGATGCCGGAGGCGTGCGTCAGAGCGTTGCCGACGGTGCGCGAATACCTTCAGTCACGCGGCGTCACAGTCGAGCGCGTCGCGTAAGCGGTAACCAGCGCGCCGGCCAGCGCCAGCAGCGTCCCGAGCCCGAAGACTTGCGTGAACGGCAGGCTGCGGTGCAGCTCGCCCGAGCGCGCCGGCACCGGCGCCGAGGAACATGCAGGAGTTGAGGACGCCGACGCCGCGGCCGCGCAGCCGGTAGGGCACGCGGTCCGCGACCAGCGCCGTCGCGGAGACATCGAACGCCATCCAGATTGGCGGCAGGAAGGCGGCGATGACCAGCAGCGGATGCGGGTTGAGCGCGTAGGTCGCCATGCAAGCGACGAAAGCGAGGCTGACCAGCCGCAGTAGCTTCTCGCGCGGGTGGCGGTCGGCCAGCCGGCCGAACCAGCGCGCCATCAGCCCATGCACCAGCCCCGAGGCGAGCATCACCAGCCCCATGCGCGAAGTGCTGCCGGTCAGCGTGGTGAAGAAGGCGGGCGCGAAGGCGAGGAAAAAGTAGTAGCCCACGAAGAGCAGGACGGTCGCGACCCAGAGCGGCGCGAGCCGCCAGAGCATCCCGGTCGCCGGCAGCGGCACTCCCCCACCGGGGTCGCGTCCCGGCAGCACCAGCTGTTCGGCGGGGGACACGTCGGGGCTCCGCTCGCGCAGCCGCAGCAGCGCCGCTGCCGCGAAGATGCCAAGCGCGCAGTTGACGAGGAACGCAGCGTGCAGCGCCGGGCTGGCGCTGCCGTAAACGCTGGCGGGGACCAGCAGCCCTCCGAGCAGCCCGCCCAGACCCCAGCCGAAGCCGGCGGTCATCTGCAGCCGCCCTAGCTGCGCGCCGCGTGCGCCCGCATCCAGCTCGACGAAGAGCGTGTGGAGGTGGACCACGCCGCCGCGGAAGAACGACTGCAGCACGCGCAGGCCAATCAGCCCCCAAGTCCCGGCCAGTGGCATCGGCAGTGCCAGCAGCGACGAGAGCACTATCGCCAGCAGGACGACCCGCTTGCGGTTGCGCCAGCGGTCGGCCATCGCGCCCCAGAAGGCGGAGCTGCCGACCATCATGAACATCGGGACCCCGACGACGAGGCCGACGGCGCGCGCGCCGCCCAACGCCTGCGCCTGCAGCAGCACCAGCGTGAACGAAAGGCCAATCGTGGCGTGGAAGGCGAGCGAGCCGGCCAACGGCAGCGCTAACGACTGCGTCGGGCCAGCCGTACTCCCCGAGTCCGTGCTGTCAGCCATCGCGCGGGCAGTGCTCCCGCTATTAATGGCGCGGCGACTGCGCAGCCGTGATAATCCGCGCCGTGACCGGTTTCGCCTCGCCCGGCGAGGGGGCACTGCGCACGCTCAAGGTCGCCGCGCACCTGCGCGATTGCGGCCACGAAGTGCAGACGGTGCGGCTCGCGACGCCGCCGTGGGAAAGCTGGTGCGCTGCCGAGGCGCTGCCAGCCCGCGCGCGCGAGCTGGAGGCGGCGGTGGTCGCGGCCGGAGTCCAGTTCCTGTCGCTCGGGCCGTGCTCGGCCGAGGGCGTCCCGGCCGCGGTCAAGGCGCTGCTCGCAACCACGGCGACCTTCTGCACGGCGCGGCTCAAGAACGGCGGGAGCGCGGCCGCCGCGAGCGCGATACTGGCGCTGGCGCGGGCGGACCCACAGCACAACCTGCGCTTCGCGGCGCTGGCGCGCGTCGAAGCCGCGACGCCCTTCTTCCCGGCGGCGTTCGCGCAGTGCGAAGGCTTTGCGCTGGCAATGGAACTGACGTCAGCGCTGCTGGCTGCGGGCGGTGACGTTACCGCCCTTGCGCCGGAAATCGAAGCGCTTGAGCGCGACGCGCGCGCGGCGCAGATACCGTTTCTGGGCATCGACCCCAGCCTTGCACCCGGCCTGTACGGCGAGGGGTCGGTCGCGCGGCTGATGGCGCTGCGGGGCGCGCCGGTCGGGTCGCCCGGCGCGCCCGCGCTCGTCGGGGAACTGACCGCGGCGCTGCGCGCGCTGCCGGTCGAGCAGGTGGGCTACCGCGGCGTCATGTTCGCCGTGATGGAAGACCCCGGGCTGGTCGAGGCACTGCGGCAGCGCGAATTCAATGTCGATGACCTGCTCGAATACGCCGGCCGCTGCGGGACCGGGCTCGACACGGTGCCGTTGCCGGGCGATATCGACGCCAACCGGCTGGCGGCGCTGCTCGACCGCGTTGCCGCTGTCGCCGAGAAAGGCGCCAAACCGCTCTCGGCGCGGCTCTTCCCGGCGCCCGGAATTGCGGCGGGCGAGACGGTAGCGACCGGGTCACCCTACCTTTTCGACTGCCCCGCCATGGAGCTGCCATGAACCTGGTCAAGTGGGGCGGCTCGCTCATCACCGACAAGGCGGCCGCGAAGCCGACGCCGCAGCGCGAGCGCATCACGGCGCTGGCTGCGGCGCTCGCCGCCAGCGACGCACCGGCGGTGCTGGTGCACGGCGCCGGTTCTTTCGGCCACCCGCTCGCGAAACGGTTCGGGCTGGCGCAGGGGAGCGACGGCTCACCCGAGCAGGCGGCGGCGGTCGCGCGGACGCGACAGCAGGTGCGCACGCTCAACGCGCTGGTCTGCGAAGCGCTCGCCGCGGCGGGGCTGGAACCGGTTCCAATCCTGCCGTCGCAGGCGCTCCGCACCGCCGGCTCGCAAACCATCATCGATTTCCCCGCAGCCAGCTTCGAGGCGGCGCTGGAGGCGGGCCGCCTGCCGGTCACCTGCGGCGACGTCACCGACGACGATTCGCAAGGCATCGCCATCCTGAGCGGCGATACGCTGATGGTCGCACTGGCGCGCGCGCTGCGACCGCAGCGCGTGCTGTTCGTCATCAACCACCCGGGAGTTATGGATCGTGACCCGGCCGAGCCGGGCGCGAAACTGATCGCTCAGCTCGGCGGGGACGCCCGCACGGCGATGCGCACGCAGCGAATGGACGTGCCGGGCGCCGACGTCACGGGCGGGATGTGGGGCAAGCTCGAGGCGGCGGCCGCCATCGCCCGCGAATGCGAGTGCCGCATCATCGGCGCGGGCGGCTTCGCAGCGGCGCTCGCGGGCGACCCGGCGGGGACGCTGGTGCTGCCGTGAAGGAGCCCGGTCGCGGCGAGGTGGCGCAGCTCTGGCTGGCGCTATTGCCGCAGCCACTCAAACTCAACGCGGCTGCGGCTGCGACCGGACTCGAGCCAGCGCTGGTCGCCAAGCTGGCGACGCACCCCGAGGCGACCGACTTCATCGCACAAATGGCTTCAGGCGAGGAGCTGGAGCTGCGCGCGCGGCTGGGATGGCTGCTCGAGCGACTCCACGGCAAGATGCGGCTGCGGAAGCACGAGTGGAACCTGCTCGAGCAGCGGCTGCGCCACCAACTCGGCCCGCACGTGGCGCGGCACTGGACCGAGGGGGAGACGGTGGTGCGTGACCTTGACCAGCGGCCGGCGGGCGAGTGGGTGCTGAATGAACTGAGCTTCACCGGCGGCTTCGCGCTCTGGTTCCGCGAGCACGAGCAGGAGGGCGGCACCGACCTGTCGGCGCTCGCGTCGCAGGCCGAAGGCGCGCCGGTCGAGGCGCGGGGCGAGCTCGAGTTCGACCGCAGCCGGCTCGTGCTGCTCAAGGGACTACCGCAGCGGCTGCTGCGCGCGCTCAGCAACATGTCGCCGGCGGGGAAGCTCGCCTACCGCAGCCTGGAGCTGGCGGTGATGAAAGGCCTTGCACAGGGCGACCAAGCGCGGGAGCAGCGCATGCGCGGAGCTGCGCGGCCGTGGTGGAAAATCTGGGGCTGACTACAGCTTCGCCAGCAGTTCCGCGACCATCTCCGGCAGCCACGGCACCGTGAGGTAGTCGTGCAGCGACTCGGGCGCGACCCACGCGAACTCGTCGTTCTCCCAGTCGAGCCGCACGCGGTCGGTCGCACAGCGGTAGAGGAACGAGTGCACTTCGAAGGATTTATCGGGCTTCTCGACGCGGCGAGGCGCGGCGCGCGCCAGCAGCTCGAGGCTGGCGCGCGGGATGCCGGTCTCTTCTTCGACTTCGCGCTGCGACGTCTCGAGCGGCTCTTCGCCCGGCTCGACGAAGCCGGAAACGCCCGACCAGTGGTGCTGGAAGCTGCCGACCGCCGCGGAGCGCTTGAGAATCAGGATGCGGTCGCCGTGCAGCAG
>PSPB01000080.1 GCA_003193815.1 Methanobacteriota archaeon | reverse complement strand
GCTGGCGCCCGCCGGGGAGTCGCCGGTCGGGACCGGACTGCCGCCGAGCTGGGCGGTCGTAATCCTGGTCTGTGGCCTGGCGGGGCTGCGGCTGGCGTGGCGGTTGAAGGGGGGCGACGCGAGCGGGGCGCGCGCATGGTGCCTGCTGATGGCGCTGCTCTCGCTCCCGTCGCTGCCGTATTCACTGCCGGTGGCGCTGCCGGCGCTCTTCGGCGCGTGGCGGCTGTGGGGCGGCGGCCGTTGAATTGGGCTTAAATATCGGTCGCCGCAGTCGACGGCATGGTCGGGCAGGGGACCGACAACCGCATTCGGGGCGCGACCGCCCTGCTCGCCCTGCTGGCGGTCGCGCTGCTGCTGCCGCTCGCGGCGGCTGACGGCCCGACGTTCAAGTTCCTCCCGCGCGAGCGCGACTACCGCGGCATCGCCGTGGAAGAAGGCGTCTACCAGTATCACGCCCTGTCGGGCGGCGACGAGCACTGGGCCGAGTTCACCTTCAGCATCAACGGCAGCGGCCGCGCCGACATCTTCCTGCTGCGTTACGACGTCTACTGGGGTGAACTGAGGGGTGACCTCGGCAACGCCAGCGAGGAATTCCAGCCCTACCGCGAATGGCTCGACGTCTCGACGCTCGCCATCAACATCACTTTCCCCAGCGATCAGGAAATGGTACTGGTCATCGACAACGCCGATGTACCGTGGAACGACACGGTCCCGAACGGCAGCCTCACCTACGACCTTGCCATCACCGACTGGGAACTTGATATTGGCGAGCTGTTTTCGTGGATTGAAGACATGGTACAGCAGGCCATGCTCATCTGCGGCGGCATTTGCCTAGTGATAATCATCGCTATCGTCGCCATCTTTGTCTCCTCGCGGCGCGGCAGGGGTGGTGGCGGCGGGCCGCAGCTCGACCTGGACGGCGACGGGCGCGTCAGCGACACCGAATGGTCGGTCTACAAGTCGCGGCGCGACTCGGAAGACCAGCGCTGACACGTGCAATCCGCGACGTTCCTCCAGCGACTGCTCGCGTTCCTGGTCGATGCGACGTTGCTGCTGCTGGCGCAGGCGCTGGTGCTGTTCGTGGTGCTGCTGGTTTTCGGGCTGGATATTCCCGAAGCACACTTGCTGGCAATTGGCGGGCTGGCGGGGCTGGTGCTTGACTCGGGGCTGGCATGGCAGGAAGCTAATGGCGGCGGCACGTTCGGCAAGCGGCTCCTGAAGATACGCGTCGTCCGGGCCGACGGCGGCAACGTGGGCTACCGTCAGGCGTTCATCCGAAACTTTGCCCGGCTGGGCTGGCAGGTCCCGACTTTCGGTGCGCTGTTCCTGCTCGCTGACGCGCTCCTGCTGCTGGCCCAGCCGCGCCGGCAGCGCATTGGCGACCTGCTGGCCGAAACCAGGGTCGTTCGAGTTCAGTAGAAGACCGAGAGACAGGTGGGTGAGCCGTCGGCGGCGCGGATTTGCGACATCTCGAGCGGGTGCAGCCGGAAGCCGCGCTCCGCGAGCAACGCGTGCGTCGCGGGGTAGCCGTCTGGAAGCAGTAACTCGCGTCCGAAAACGAGCACGTTGCACGCATACGTCTCGGCAGCGGGGACGCGCAGGACCTCCGCCACCCGCTCGAGCTCCCCGTCGCGCAGCGCGTGGTCGGGCGCCAGCAGCAATCCCTCCCCGGGCGACGTGCAGATGGACTTCAGGTGCAGCTGGTCGTCGGGAATCGCCACTTCGTGCACCGGTAGCGGCGCGACGAAATCGCGCAGCGCCTGCGCGCCGGCGCGGGTGGTGCGGGTCGAAATCCCGACAAGGTAGCAGTCGCCGACCCGCAGTACGTCGCCGCCGTCGAGCACGGCGGGCGGCTCCATCTCGACCAGTTCCAGCGCTACACCCAGCGCCGCGGCGACCGGCGGCTGCTCGCCGCGGCGCGACGCCAGCCCGGAATGGGTCAGCAGCGCGCGGCCGTCGTGGACCACCGCATGGTCCTCGACGAAGATGCAGTCGGGGAACGCCTCGTCAGCCGCCAGTTCGGTGACGGCAACGCTGAAGTCGCGCAACGCCGCGACGTAAGCGGCGTGCTGCCGTCGCGCTTCCGCCACGTCAGTCGGCCGCCACGTCAGTCGGGCCGCTGCCGAAATAGTGTGCAGTCGCCTGCTCGAAGGAGTCGGGAACCCCGCGGACGATAGCGCGCGCCATGCTTGGAGAGCGCGCCATGGCTTTAGCCTAGCGCCCCCGCCAGCAGTGGCAACAGTACCGTCGCGTCGCCCTCGACCGTCACGCGGCGCGCCTCCGGTTTCACCTTGCCCCACGAGATCGCCTCGCGGACGCGCGCGCCGGAGAGCGAGCCGTCCCACTCGGGGGCGGTGGTGACCTGCACGGCGTAGTCGAGCCCGTCGCGGAACTGGTTCCACCAGATGACGTGGTGCTTCGAGATGCCGCCGCCAATCATCAGCGCGCCCGTGGCGGGCGCGTCGTGGACGATGTCTGAAAGCGCGTGCTCGTCCGCCAGCGTGTCGGGGGTGAAGTCGCGGTGCGACTGCCAGAATTGCCACAGCTGCGAACCGACTGCGCCATCGCTGAAGCCTGGGACGAAGACCGGCACATCGCGCGCCGCGCACACTGCCAGAAGCGACTCGTCGCCGCGCTCTTCACACGCGAGACGCAGGCCCAGCTCGCGCCAGATTTCCCACGGCGTCCAGCGCGATTGTTTTTTATATAGGTCGTCGAGAAATGGTTGCATCCATTTCTCGATGGGAATCCCGTAGGAATCGTCGGGCACCAGCACGTTCCCGAGCCGGTTGACGCCGCGCTCGCGCAGCTCGGCATCGTCCAGCGCGAAGTCGCCGTGGTAGTAGTCAGCGAGCGTCCGCGCGATGTCGTGGTCGAGCGTCCCGCAGGTGGTCACGACCACGTCTGCGAAGCCGTCGGCGACCAGCTGCCGCAGCACACCGCGCGTCCCGGTCGCCATGATGTCGGCCGGGAAGCTCAGGAAGACCGTGCAGTCGGCGTCATGCATGCGACGCATGATGTCGGCGGCGGTCGCTAGTTTGGCGGCGGTGAAGCCGCCCGCCGTGCCGAACCGCTCGAGCAGCTCGGTCAGCGTCGTTTCGGGGCTGGCGGTGAAGTCGCGAACCGGTTTTTCAGGCATCGATAATCAGCCCGCAGGTGCCGCAAATCAGCTTGTCTCCGTCCGGTTTCAGGCGGCCCGAGCGACACTCGGGGCAGAGCCCGGCCGGCGTCGCCTGCTCGTCCGCGGTGGCCGGCTCGTCGTCGTCGCTCTCGACCTCGGTGTGCAGCGCCACCGCGACTACCTTTTCGCCTTTCTCGAGCGACATCACCTTGACGCCGCGGCCGATACGCTTGATTTCGCGGATTGAGTCTATTTCGGTGCGAATCACCTTGCCGCTGCTGGTCGTCGCCAGTAGCTGCTGCGCTTCGCCCACTGGCAGGCAGGCGATGACGGCGCCGCTTTTCTTGTCCGGCTTCAGGTTCAGGACGCCGCGGGCGCCGCGCTTCGTGAGCCGGTAGTTGGCGACGCTGGCGCGCTTGCCATAGCCGAGTTCGGTAATCGTCAGTAGTATTCCTTCATCGTCGACCAGCGCCATGCTGATGACCGAATCGCCCTCCTTGAGCCGGATGCCGATGACTCCCTGTCCCCCGCGACCGACGACGCGGATTTCGCCTTCGCTGGCGCGGTTGGCCATCCCGTTGCGGGTGGCGAACATCACCTGACTCGAGCCGTCCGAGATGGCGACGTCAATCAGTTCGTCGCCCTCCTTGAGCGTGATGGCACGGAAGCCCTGGTCGACCTTCCAGCCGCGTGCGATGCGCTTGGTGAATTCCTCGAGCCGCGTGCGCTTGACGATGCCGTTACGCGTCGCCAGCACTAGGTAGTGGCCTTCGGCCTCCAGGTTGGCGACCGGCAGCATCCGCAGCACTTTCTCGTTGGATTCGTGCCGCTTCTCGTCCAGCTTCTCGAGCAGTTGCACCAGCGGGGTGCCCTTGGCGTAGCGCGAGACGTCAGGAACCTGCCAGGCTTTCAGGAAATACATCGACCCGTCGCTGGTGAAGAACAGGATGTGGTCGTGCGAGCCGAGCGAGTAGATTTCGACCGGCGTATCGCCCTCCTTGGCCTTGATGCCGATGCGCCCCTTGCCGCCGCGCCGCTGCGCGCGATATTCGTCAAGTTCGACGCGCTTGATGTAGCCCTCCTGCGTCCGCATCACGACGACTTGTGAGCGCGGAATCAAATCTTCCGTATCGATGTCGCCCTCCCAGTCGGAAATTTCGGTGCGCCGCTCGTCGCCATATTTCTCCTTCAGCTCGAGCAGTTCGGCGCGGATTATTTCGCTCACCCGCTCGGTCCGTGCCAGCACGTCTTGCAGGTCGGTGATGGTCGCCTTGAGCTCGGCTAGCTCGTCGCGCCGCGCGTCGGCGTCCTGTCGCGAAAGCTGGTAGAGCCGCATCTCAGCGATTGCCTTCGCCTGCGGCTCGCTCAGGTTGAATTGCGTCTGTAGTCCCGCGACAACCGCGTCGCGGCCGTCAGCCTTGCGGATGAAGTCGATAATTGCGTCGAGCTGCGAAATCGCGAGCAGCAGCCCCTCGACGATGTGCCCTCGCTCCTGCGCCTTTTTCAGCCGATAACGGCTGCGCCGCTCGACCACTTCACGGCGGTGCTCAAGGTAGACTGCGAGCAGCTGCGGCAGCGCCAGCCGCACCGGCTGCCCCTTCACTAGTGCCACCGCGTTTACCGCAAAACTGCTCTCGAGCGCCGAATGCTTGAAGAGCAGGTTCTCGACGATTTGCGGTGACGCGTCCTGCTTCAGCTCGACCACCACGCGCATCTCGCGCCGGTCCGACTCGTCGCGCAGGTCGCGGATGCCGGCGACCTTCTTGTCGCGCACCAGCTTCGAGATTTCCTCGAGCAGCCGGTTCTTCTGCAGCCCGTAGGGAATTTCGCTGATAATCAGCCGCTGCTGCTTGCCCGCCTCTTCGTGAGCTACGCGGCCGCGCAGCTTGATTTGCCCCTGCCCCTTCGAGAATGCGTTGTAGATGCCCTGCCGCCCCATGATGGTCCCGCCGGTCGGGAAGTCGGGGCCGGGCAGCACTTCCATGATGCGCGACAGCGAGACCTCGGGGTCGGCCAGCTGCAGCAGCAGTGCCTCGACCACCTCTGCAAGGTTGTGCGGCGGCATGTTGGTCGCCATCCCGACCGCGATGCCGGCCGAGCCGTTGACCAGTAGTCCCGGCAGGACTCCCGGCAGCACGGATGGCTCCTGTAGCGAGCCGTCGTAATTGTCGACGAAGTCGACCGTATCCTCGTCGATGTCGCGCAGGACGGTCTCGGCAATCGGCGCCAGCCGTGATTCGGTGTAACGCATCGCTGCGGCGCGGTCGCCGTCGACCGAGCCGAAATTACCCTGCCCGTCGACCAGCGGGTAGCGCAGGCTGAAATCCTGCGCCATGCGCACCATAGTGTCGTAGATTGCTTGATCACCGTGGGGATGGTATTTCCCCATAGTGTCGCCGACGATGCGCGCCGATTTCTTGTAGGGCGAGCGCGGTCCCGAGCCCATCTCGCGCATCGCGAAGAGCACCCGCCGGTGGACCGGTTTTAGCCCGTCCCGCGCGTCGGGCAGGGCGCGGCCCACGATGACCGACATGGCGTATTCAAGGTACGACTTGCGCATCTCGGTCTCGATGTTGCGCTCCAGTACCGTACCGCTTTCAGTCTCTGCCAAAATAGCCTCTCCCGACGATGCAGGTGGGCCAGCGCAGGCCGGTTAAAAGGAGGACGGGCGGGCAGTGCTCCGCACTGCCCGCGCGCACGTGAGCGCGCTGCCCGGAATTTCGCCCTGAAACTGTTTCAGCCGGCGGCCGCCGCGCCTTCGTAGAGCACAGTGATGTACAGGTCGTAGCTGTTGGGCGCCGAGCCGAAGTTCGTCACCTCGGCGGTATAATCGCCGGTACCACAGGCGGCGAAGTCGCGATAGGTCATGGTCACCTTCTCCTCGTCGCCCGGGTTGCCCGACGAGCCGCACTCCTGCCCTTCGGTACCGTAAATCGCCAGGTCCAGGTCGCCCGTGCCGTCGCCCTGTAGCTCGATAATGGCCCCGGTCGCGTATTGTTCGACGG
>PSPB01000079.1 GCA_003193815.1 Methanobacteriota archaeon | reverse complement strand
ATAGAATAGCCAGCCTGAAAATATCGCGATTCGCCTGACGGCGTGGATCCGGCCCGAGTTTTCGAGCAGCCGCCAGACGAAGGTGCCCCAGAGCAGGAACGAAGTGAAGAACATGAAAGCCGTCACGCCGTGGAGCAGGGGGTAGCTATTCCAGTGGAAGTTGACCGTGATAATTCCGCAGACGCCCCCGAAAGTCGCCAGCGCTCGCGCCAGATCGTTCCACGACTCCCAGTTGCCTCCGAGCGTTTGTGCCAGCGGCGCGAAAACGCGGTGGAACACCTGCACCAGCAGGATGAACGAGAAGATGCTAATGGCGAGCCCGGGACCGTAGAAGCTGGACTCCGGCCCGGCGAAGGGCATTTCGGAAATAATCGGGATGAAAGGCGCTACGCGCCCACCAGTCGTGCCGACAACGTAGGTCGCGACGAGCGTCGCTATTCCCAGACCGACGCTGAACTCGAGCAGCCGCTGCGCGCCGATGGAAGTGTCTTCAGCCATTCAACACCGCTTGTGCAGCTGCTAATCTTGCAATAGGCACCCGAAACGGCGAGCAAGAGACGTAGTCCATTCCTGCCTCGTGGCAGAAGGCAACCGACGCAGGGTCACCTCCGTGCTCGCCGCAGATGCCGATTTTCAGGTCCGGGCGGGTCGCGCGCCCGCGCTCGATGCCGATTGTGATCAGCTCGCCGACGCCTTCGTCGAGCGTCGCGAACGGGTCGGCGGGCAGGATGCCCTGGCTGACGTATTCGGGCAGGAAGCCGCCGCTGTCGTCGCGGCTGAAGCCGAAAGTCATCTGCGTCAGGTCGTTGGTGCCGTAGGAAAAGAACTCAGCCGTCTCGGCAATCCTGCCGGCAACAAGTGTCGCGCGCGGAATCTCAATCATGGTCCCCACCAGGTAATCCAGCTTGCAGCCGTGCTCCACCTCGACCGCGTCGGCGACGCGCCGCACGAGCTGGTCCTGATGGGTGAACTCCGCCTCGGCGGCGGTCAGCGGCACCATAATTTCCGGCAGCGCCGCGACGCCCTCCGCCTGTAGCTCCGCGGCGGCGACCAGCACGGCCCGCGCCTGTAGCTCAGTGATTTCGGGGTAGGTAATTCCCAGCCTCACGCCGCGGTGCCCCATCATGGGGTTGGTCTCGCGCAGCTGCTCGGCGCGTCGCGCCAGCTCGGCGCCGTCGATGCCCAGCGCGTCGGCAAGTTGCGCCTGCCCTTTCGGCTCGTGCGGGATGAACTCGTGCAGCGGCGGGTCCATCAGCCGGATGGTTACCGGCAGCCCCGCCATCGCGCGCAGCGTCTCGCGGATATCGTCCTTCATGTGCGGGTAGAGCTCGTCGAGCGCCGCCTGTCGTTCCTCGCGCGTGCCTGCCATTATCATCTTGCGCAGGTGGAACAGCGGCTCCTCGGAGCCTTCGCCGTAGAACATGTGCTCGATACGGAACAGCCCGATGCCTTCGGCACCGAAATCAAGCGCGCGCTGCGCGTCGGCCGGTGTGTCGGCGTTGGTGCGCACCTTCAGCTTGCGATGCTGGTCGCAGAGCGACAGAAAGTGCGACATGTATGCGGTCGAAGCGTCGGTCTCGATTAGCGGCAGTTCGCCCTCGTAGACCTTGCCGGCGGTGCCGTTGAGTGTCACCAGGTCGCCCTCCGCTACGGTGTGGCCCCCGACGGAGAATCGCCTGGCGGGGGCGTCTATTTCCAGCTCGCCTGCGCCGACGATGCAGCACATCCCCCAGCCGCGCGCGACCAGCGCCGCGTGCGAAGTCATCCCGCCGCGCGCGGTCAGGATTGCCACGGCGGCGCGCATCCCGGCGACGTCCTCCGGGTTAGTCTCCTCGCGCACCAGCACCACCTGCTCGCCGCGCGCCGCCCATGCGACCGCGTCGTCAGCGGTGAATACTACCCGTCCGGTCGCGCCGCCCGGGCCGGCCGGCAGGCCGCTCGCGAGCAGCGTCGCCGCCTTCTCGGCATCGGGGTCGACGATGGGATGCAGTAGCTCGTCGAGCTGCGACGGGGTGACGCGCATGACCGCTTCCGCGGCCGAAATCTGCCCCGCTTGCTCCATCTCGGCCGCCATCCGCACCGCGGCGGGGCCGTTGCGCTTGCCGATGCGGCACTGCAGCATCCACAACCGGCCGGACTGGATGGTGAACTCGATATCGAGCATGTCATGGTAATGTTTCTCGAGCGAGCGCTGGATTTCGTCCAGCTCACGGTAGGGGGCGGGATGCACATCCTCCAAACTGGGCAGGTCGCCCGAATACTCGGTGCGGCTATGGCTGTTGAGCGGATTGGGGGTGCGGATGCCGGCGACCACGTCCTCGCCTTGCGCCTGCGGCAGCCACTCGCCGTAGAAAGCGTTCTCGCCGGTGGCGGGATTGCGGGTGAACGCAACACCGGTCGCCGACGCCTCGCTAAGATTGCCGAAAACCATCGCCTGCACGTTGACCGCGGTGCCCCACTCGTCGGGCAGCCCCTCGATTTGCCGGTAGGCGATGGCGCGCTTGCCGTTCCACGACAGGAATACGGCCGTAATCGCGCCCCAGAGCTGTTCCCAAGGGTCCTCCGGGAACTCTTTCCCGAGAACTTCCCGGACTTTGGCCCGGTATGTAACTACGAGTAACTTTAAGTCATCTGCCGAAAGGTCGGTATCATCGGTGACGCCCCGCTTTTCCTTCAGGTTTTCCAGCTCGTGCTCTAGTTGCGCCCGTATGCCCTTGCCCTCTTCGGGCTCGATTCCAGCCGCCTTTTCCATCACGACATCGGAATACATCTGGATGAGCCGTCGCTGCGCGTCGTAGACAAAGCGCGCGTCGCCGCTCTCTGCAATCAGCCCTTCGCGCGTCTCGTCGTTAAGGCCGACGTTGAGCACCGTCTCCATCATCCCCGGCATCGACGCGCGGGCGCCGGAACGCACCGAGACCAGCAGTGGCCGTGCGGGGTCGCCGAACTTCAACCCGAGCTCCGCCTCGACCGCTTCGAGCGCCTTGCGTAAGCTGCCGTCGAGCGCCTCGGGGTAGGTGCGGTCGTGGTCGTTGAACCAGTTGCATACCTCGGTCGTAATCGTAAAGCCGGGCGGGACCGGGATTCCCAGCTCCGCCATCTCGGCCAGGTTAGCGCCCTTGCCGCCGAGCAGGTTCTTCATCTTCGCGTCGCCGTCGGCGGTGCCGCCGCCGAACGAGTATACTGTCTTATCCTTCATACGCCTCGACGGCGCAATCAACCCCCATAAAAGGATTTATTCTTTCAGGGCGGCAACCGGGTCGTGAAGCGTCCCGAGCAGCGGCCAGCCGGTCCAGAGCAGCAGCTCGTCCAGCTCCAGCAGCAGCCGGTAGAGCAGGTCGTAGCCCTCAATGGCGCGATCAACCAGGCAAGGGTCACAGTCGTCGCCCAGCCACTCCGCCAGCTGCTCCGCGCCCACCAGCTTGAGCGCCCCGGCCACGCGAGCGACCGCTGCGAGCCGGCTTCGCAGCAGCTGCAGGAACGGCTCGCTGTCACGCAGCGCCAGCGTGATTTCGCTGATGCGCGTCGGCGGCTCGCCGTCGAAAAGCGCCGCGAAGTCCTGCTCGCCCAGGCTCTCGCGCGCCAGCCGCAGCAGCAGCTCGAGCACCTGCTGCTGCTGCGCCGGCTTCACTCGCCCTCCAGCAAGCCGTGCAGCCGGGCCAGAATGCGCTCGATATCAACCGGCTCCGCAAGGGCGCGGTCCTCGTCGAGGACCGCGCCCGGTGCGAGCATCTCGACCGCGTCAACCGGCAGTTCCCAGCCGGGCGACTCATCGCAGCGATTCACGACGAGCAGGCAGGGCGTTTCGGGGCAGGTCGCCTGCAGGTACGCCAGCAGGATTGTAACGGCGGCCGGTCCTGCCGCCACGGTTGCTATCAGCAGGAACACGTCGGCTGCGCGCAGCCAGTCGGCCCAGCGCGTGCCCAGCGCGGTCGGCTCGTCGATTTCGTAGAGTTGCAGGGTGCGACAGCTACAGGCATGGTCAAGGAACATCTCCGGCACGCCTGGCGGGGGCGCGAAGGATGCCTGCTCCGGCAGCGAAC
>PSPB01000078.1 GCA_003193815.1 Methanobacteriota archaeon | reverse complement strand
ATCATGGGCAGCCTCGACATGTGCATCGGGGAGACTGACAAATGACGTCGCTTTATGACTGGAGCTACTGGTTCTGCGAAGCGTGGCTGGTGCCGTTGATGACGCCGCTGCTCTACTTCCAGGAGCACATCATGCCGCCTTTCAGCAACCCTGCTGGTGATATGGCGCGCTGGATGGAATCCGATCCCGGTCTGAACATCCTGGCGTGGACCATTGTGGTTAACGTCGCGCTGATGATTGGTTTCACCAACGTCATTATCGTCGTCTACCTCGAGCGCAAGATTGCGGGGCGCATCATGGACCGGCGGGGGCCGATGCTCTCTCTCAGTTCACTGAAGGAGATTGCCAGCGACCTGGCCGGTTATGCTCCTGAATACAACTGGAAGACTACGACCTACGCCGGCATCGGAATCCTGCAGAATGTCGCCGACGGCATCAAGTTCTTCTGCAAGGAAATCATAGTTCCCGACAAGGCGGACCGGCTGCTCTACACCATCGGGCCGGTGATATTCATCTCCTCGAGCATCCTGCTGCTGGTGATGGTGCCCTTCTCACCCCGCATCGCTGCTTCGTCCGCTCCGCTGGGGCTGCTGGTGGTGATGGCCGCCTTCTCGATTGCCCCGATCGGCGTGCTGACGACCGGCTGGGCCTGCAACAACAAGTACACGCTCATCGGCGGCATGCGCTCGGCAGCGCAGCTAATGGCGTACGAAATCCCGCTGCTGCTCTCGATGGCGGGCGTCTTCCTGGTTGCCGGCTCGTACAACCCGATGGATATTGTGGCGCAGCAGCAGGAGGTGGGGCTGCTTGGATTCCCGATGTGGAATATTATTCCCCAGTTCCTCGGCTTTATTGTCTTCATAGTCTGCATTCTGGCCGAAGTCGAGCGCGTGCCGTTCGACCTGCCCGAAGCCGAGGCGGAGCTGGTCGAGGGGTGGACCACCGAAATTGGCGGCCTGCGGCTGGGCCTTGTTTTCGCGGCTGAATACATCCGCGGTTTCGTAGGCGCGATGATTGCAACTATCCTCTTCCTGGGCGGCTGGTCAGGGCCGTTCCTGCCCGGCGAAATCTGGTTCCTGCTCAAGGTGTACGGCATCCTGATTTTCTTCATTATCCTGCGCTGGACCGTGCCGCGCATCCGCACAGACCAGATCCTGCTGCTGGGCTGGAAGCGGCTGCTGCCACTCTCGCTGATTAACCTCGCCCTCGCCATCCTCTACGTGGAGGTCTTCTGATGCCCGGACCGACTAAAACTCCCGGCCTGATTCAGTCAATTTTCAGCCCCTTTACGGTTACAGTCAAGCAGATGCTGAAGGCCACTTTCGGGCGGCCGCAGACGACCATGTATCCGCTCGAGCGGCGCGAGCTGCCGCCCACCTACCGCGGAATGAACGCCGTCATCTGGGACCTCTGTATCGGCTGCGGCATCTGTGCCGAAGTCTGCCCCAACCGCTGCCTCAAGATGAAGCCCGAGACGCTCGATGACGAGGAGCAGGCGCGTGCCTGGTATGGCTCGCATCTCGCCAAGCGCAAGTCGAAGCCGGAGCGGCCGGCGATTAACTTCGGCCACTGCATGTTCTGCGGCTTCTGCGAGGATTACTGCCCTACCGGGGCAATGACCATGACCGATTTTTACGAGATGGCCGACACGACACGGGAGGGGCTCATCTATCCGGCACGATCGCTCAAGGTTGACATGGAGCTGCTGCCACAGCTCCCTCTCACCAACTACATGATGGAGTCGCCGGTGCTCTTCGCCGATACCTGCATCGGCTGTCGCAAGTGTGTCGACAACTGCCCCACTAACTGCATCATCATGGATACCGGCCCCAAGGAGCGCGAGAAGCGCGACGGCTCGAAGCAGAACATTCCGGTTCCCTACTTCGACTACACCATCTGCATCGGTTGCTCGACCTGCGTCAAGGTCTGCCCGGTCGACTGCCTGCACATGGAGCCCATTTCCGATTCCTCCTCGAGCGGCCTACAGTCGGCGGCGGTGGCCTGAATGGACCTGGCGCTGATTGTCTTCTGGCTGCTCGCTCTGAGCATCCTCGCGGCTGCATGGGCGGTTGTGACTGGCAGCGACATAGTCCATTCGGTGGTCTGGCTGGCGACCGTCTTCCTGCTCACCGCCGGCATTTTCATCCTCGCCGGTGCCGAATTCCTGGCAGTCATTCAGGTGCTGGTCTACGTTGGCGCCGTCTCGGTCGTAATCCTCTTCGGTATCATGCTCACGCGGCGCACGCTGCCGGGAGGCTAAAATGGCTGATTCTTGGCTGCGCGACGGGTTGCTTTGGGCACTGGTGCTTTACGTCGTCGCGACGGTAGCGCTGGCGCCGTGGGGTGAGATTGGCGCCCCGGCTGGCTTCGGCGGCGACCCGCACCCGCTGGAACCGGCCGACGGCTACCAGCACCACAATACGACGGTCCGTTTCACCTGGTCCAGGCTGGCAGTCGACTATGAATTGCAGGTTACCAACTCGACTGGTGTAGTGGTGGTGAGCCAGAACCTGACTGACGAGTCGAGTTACCAGACCCGGCGACTGATGCCCGATGATTACATCTGGGTAGCTAGTTACCTGCCGGTTGACGACGCGCCCGCCGAGGCAATCGCGACCGGCGCATTCAGCCTCGAAAGTTCTGCCAAACAGCTTCTGGAGTGGGATGCTGTCGGCGTCAGCTACGACTTCCGGCTGCTGCCTGCGCCGGGAGCAGAGCCGGTTCGCGAGCTGGCCGGCACGCCTGTACTCAAGGTGGATGTTGAGGGGCTTGATGAAGGGGTAGAATACTGGTGGCAGGTGCGGGCGCACGACTCGCAGGGCCACACCACGGACTGGAGCCTGCCGCGCTCAATCGAGGTCGGGACGACGCAGTTCCTCGCCTTTGAAGTCTTCAGCGAGTGGGAGCTGGTGTTGTTGCTGGTTGGTATGATTCTGGTGGTCGCTTTGCAGGCGGGCGTCTTCCTGGCGCGGGAGGAGCACGAATGATTCCACTGATGCATTATGTCCTTTTCAGCTCGGCGCTGCTGCTGATTGGCGGCTACGGTGTCATACGCAACCGCAACGCGATAGTGGTGCTGATGTCGATTGAAATCATGCTTACCGCCGCCACCGTCAATTTTGTCGCTTTCGCTGAATACTGGCATGACCTGACTGGGCAGGTATTCGCGCTGTTCATAATCGCGATAGCCGCTGCGGAAGTGGCGATTGGCCTCGCCATCCTGCTGAGCCTGTACAAGCAGCGCAACACCATCGAGCTGGATATGCTCGACCTCCTGAGGTGGTAGGTGCTCGAACAGGCGTGGCTGATTCCGGTATTCCCGATTGCGGCGTTCCTGCTAATCCTGGTCTGCGGACGCTTTGAGCCGCTCCGCTCTCGCTTTGTCGCCTCTGGCGGCTGGCTGGCGCTCATCGGGGTTGGCGCATCGAGCGCGCTCTCGCTACTGGTGGCGTGGGAGGTATTCACGGGCGGCCACGGCCCCTACGAGAGAACGTGGACCTGGTTCGAAGGCGCGACATTCGCCTTCGAAGGCGGCATTTATCTCGACGGACTGGCGGCGCTGCTACTGGTTGTGGTCAGCATCGTTTCGTTCCTGGTCGTCATGTTTTCCATGGGCTACATGGCTGACGAAGGCGAACGGCGCATCCGCTACTACGCCGAAATCTGCCTCTTCGTGGGGGTGATGCACGGCCTCGTGATTGCCAACAGCTTCCTGCTGCTCTTCATCTTCTGGGAGCTGGTTGGCCTCTGCTCCTACCTGCTCATTGGTTTCTGGTATGAGAAGCCGTCGGCTGTCTCGGCCGCCAAGAAAGCGTTCCTTGTCACGCGTGTCGGCGACGTATTCCTGCTGTTCGGGCTGGTAATCCTGTTCAACACTTTCGGAACCTTGCGTTACAGCGAGCTCTTTGCCGATCCCGCGGTGCTGGCGGAGCACGCGACCGAGCTGAAGTGGGCCACACTCTGCCTCTTCGGCGGCGCGATTGGCAAGTCGGCCCAGTTCCCGCTGCACTTCTGGCTGCCTGACGCTATGGAAGGCCCGTCAACGGTCAGTG
>PSPB01000077.1 GCA_003193815.1 Methanobacteriota archaeon | reverse complement strand
TGCTGGGCGGCGCACTGCTGCTGGCGGAGGGCGCCAGTGCACAGCCAGATTACAGGGATCTGACCATCGCCGTGAACGAGACGCTGACGCTCGCTGACGGCGATTTCGAGGTTGAGGGAAGCATCACGGTCTTCGGTGACTTGGTAATGGATAATTGCAGCTTGGGCATGAAAATGGCTTCCACATCCGGTGAAGAAGAGATTCGCATTCAGCCGGGAGGGTCGCTGACGGTCAGTGACTGTTCCATGAACGCGATAGGGAACCTGAGCTTCTACCAGTTGGTACTTGACCAGATGGTCGAGCAGGACCCGGCGAATTCCTCCTCTTATGAGCAGTACTATTCCAGCCTTGCGAACGCCTCGGCGCAGTTCCGTGTCGTCCTCGACGAGGGCGAACTGGTGCTGAACAACGTCACAGTTTCACAGGGTCGCTTCTGGATGGTGGGGGGCAACGCCACCATGTTTGACGTTTCCAGCAGTGGCCTCAACCCGATTTATGACATCGGCCTCTTCATCGAGGATACAACGTTCCTCGGCGACGGTATCACGCTGGCCGACTACGCGGTTGGCGTGCGCGCTATCGGCACCTCGCCAATGCTGCTCGACACCAGCTACGTCAACTGCACCGTCGACCGCACGCAGGAGTGGTGGCTCACCGTTACCGTCCACGACACCGCAGGCGCGCTGCTCGAAGGCGTCCACGTGGTGCAGCGCGACGCGGAGGGGAATACTATTGATATCGGCGACCCGCAAGGAGACGGCAGCAGTGTCCTCTGGGCGCGGGAATACGAGGTGGTCGCCGGCGTGCGGCAGGATACGCTTTCCACTATCTTCGCCGAGAAATATTTTGGCCTCTATTCGCTGAGTGGGAGCTGGACCGGGAGCATCACCGATAATCGGGACCTTGACTTGGTGGTCAACACCGACACTTCGCAGATTCGTTTCAGCGACCTGCAGATCTCGGTCAATGGCGCTTCCGTCACGCCGGGACAGTCGGTCGCCAAGTGGAGCACGCTGACAATCAACGCCACCATCGAGAACCCGACAGACTACACGCTGAACTTCGGGGTGCTGCTGGTGGTCAACAACATCAGCGGCTACGCCTCGGGCTGGGTCGCGCTCGAGCCGCGCAGCAGCGCCACGGTGACACTGGCGTGGAAGGTTTCGCTCGAGGGCTTCCTCGTCGTGAGCGTGCTCGCCGACGACCGCACCATGTCGCTTCCCGACCTGCGCACCAACAGCCATATCCAGGTCGCCTCGACCGCGCCCGTGGCCGAGGAGGAACAGCCGTGGCTGGCGCTGCTGCTGCTGCTGGCGCTGGCGGGCGGCGCGGCGTGGGCGCTGCTGGGCGAGGACGAGGAGGATGCCGACGCAGCCGACGATGAGCCGGCCGATGACGCGCCCGAAAAATCGGTCGATGATGAAAGCGCCGACGACGAATCCGACGACGAATCCGGCGACGAATCCGCCGAAGATTGAGCGGCGCCGTCCTGGGCATCGAGTCCACCGCACACACCGCCGCTGTCGGTATCGTATCGCCTGACGGGGAAATTATGGCCGACCGCAAGGCCATTTTCGCGCCTGAGGCGGGGAGCGGCATCCACCCCCGTGAGGCGGCCAACCACCATGTCGTAGCGTTGCCGGGGCTCGTCCGCGAGGCGCTGGCCGACGCGCAGCTAGCGCCGTCCGAGCTGGCGCTGGTCGCCTACGCGCGCGGCCCCGGTTTGGGCCCCTGTCTCCGCACCGGCGCGACCGCCGCACGGGCGCTCGCGCACGCCCACGGACTGCCGCTTTTAGGAGTAAACCATTGCGTCGCGCACCTTGAGATTGGCTTGCTCGAGGGCGCGACCGACCCGGTGCTGCTCTACCTGAGCGGCGGCAACACGCAGGTCATCGGCTACGCGCACGGCCGCTATCGCGTCTTCGGCGAGACGCTCGATATCGGCATCGGCAACATGCTCGACAAGTTCGGTCGCGAAGCGGGGCTCGGGTTCCCCGGCGGCCCGAAGCTCGAAGCGCTGGCCGAAGGGCCGGAGCTGGAGCCGCTGCCCTACTCGGTGAAGGGCATGGACATGGCGTTCTCGGGGCTGCTGACAGCGGCGCTGCGCAAGCTCGCCGACGGGATGCCGTTGCCGCGGCTCGCCTTCGCCATCCAGGAGACGGCGTTCGCGATGGCGTGCGAAGTCGCCGAACGCGCGCTGGCGCACACCGGCAAGACCGAGCTGGTGCTCGGCGGCGGCGTCGCCTGCAACGCGCGGCTGCGCGAGATGGCGTCGACGATGGCGGACGCGCGCGACGTTACCTGCTTCGCTCCGGCGAAGGCGCTCTGCGTCGACAATGGCGTGATGATTGCATGGCTGGGCCACGTGATGCACTCCGGCGGTTACGAGACGGGGCCGGCCGACGACAAGGTTGACCAGCGCTTCCGCACCGACATGGCGGAGGTGACATGGCGCTAGCGGAACGGGGCGCCGAGGCAGTGGTCACGGCCTGCGAGTGGCACGGCCGCCCCGCGGTCGCGAAGCACCGCAACCGCCGCAGCTACCGCCACCCCGACCTGGAGACACGGCTGGTGGTGGAGCGGCTGCGTGCTGAGGCGCGGCTGCTCGAGCGCGCAGCCGGGGCGGGACTGCCGGTACCCGCGCTCTACGTGGTCGACCCCGCCGCGGCGACGCTGGTGATGGCGCGACTCCCGGGCGAGACGCTCGAGCGGGCGCTGCGCGCTTCCGACGGCGCGCGCTGGCTGCCGCAGCTCGGCGAGTTGCTGGCGCGCATCCACGCGGCGGGCATCGTCCACGGCGACCCGACCACCAGCAATTTCATCGCCGCTGGAGACGGCGACGAGCCCGGCGCGAATGCCGGGCTCGCCGTCATCGACTTCGGGCTTGGCGCCGCGACCGACGACGACGAACAGCGCGCGACCGACTTGCGGGTAATGCTCGAATCGCTCGAGGCGCACCACCCCGAGCTCGCGGCGCGCGAGCCGCTGCTCGCAGCTTACGGTGCGTGGGACGGCGCGGCCGGCGTGCTGGAGCGGCTGGTGGCGCTCGAGCAACGCGGGCGCTACAACCTCGTGCGCGGATAATCTACTTTTCCGCTTTTCCGCGAAAAGGTGGGACACGATTTCTATTGTCAACACGTTTTACCGTTAACTTTAAATATAATCAGTTATACTTGATACATCCGTGATTGGTTACCTGAAACTCCTTGTCCTTGCGTTACCCTGGGAGCTTTTCCTGTTGCCACTCATCTTTGGCCACTGAACTTTTTGAGCTGCCGCAGCGCCGCAATTTTGCGCTTGACGAACCGTTAAGAAGCGCGACGGCTTTGCCGGCCACATGGCGAGCGGCGGGGGCGCGAAAGGCAGCCGGGCGCACCGCGCTGCTGGCGCGAGCCTGCTGCTACTGGCGCTGGCGTGCCTCGCGCTCGGGGCCAGCGGCGAGAAGGCGCCGGAGTGGGAATACATCCTGCCGAGCCCGGCGACCGACATCGAGCTCTCCGACGACGGCGTTAACCTCTCAGCGGGCTGGGGCAACCGGCTCGGCTGGTTCTACACCAATTCGTCGGTGCCTCTGAAGAACTTCCAGCGCGACGAGGCGGGGTCAATGGCGCTCTCATCGGACGGCAAGTACCTTTTCGCCGCTGGCGAGGGCAACGACGGCGGGCAGAAGCTGACGCTGTGGGAGGAGCGCGCGAAGGAGTGGAATCCGCCTTACGGGGCGGCGATGACCATCACCGACGTCGACGTTTCGGCCGACGGCGCATACCTCGTGGCGGGCGACTACAACGGTAACATCTACGTCTTCCGCCGGCAATCGAGCACCCCTATCTGGACCGCCTCGCTGAGTGAGATTGGCGTGCTGCAGGTGGCGATTTCGCCCGGCGGAACGTGGGTCGCGGCGGGGACGCAGACTGGCGAAATCCACCTCTACGAGCGCTCCTCGGGCAACGAATCCTGGGTCTATCCCAGCGCTCCGCGAATCTACGACCTGGAATTCGCGCGTGAGGCGCCGCTACTGGCGGTCGCTTCCGGCTCCGACAGCTCGGGCCGGCTCTACCTATTCTCCAA
>PSPB01000076.1 GCA_003193815.1 Methanobacteriota archaeon | reverse complement strand
ACTCAGGGCGTAGCCCTGGTAGCGCGTGTTACCACCGCCCCACAGGTACCAGGCTCCTTCGCCAGGACAGAAACCGGAGTAGTTAATCAGGCTGGTCCAGCTGGCGCCATCGTCCTTCGAAATCTGCATGCGGAAGTAGTCTCCCGATTCCATGCAGCCGGTGAAGAGCATGCTAATTACGACCTCTTCCATCGCGCTCAGGTCGAGCGGCGGGGTCTGGAAGTAATCATCCTGGTTCGGGTTGGGTACGAACTTGGGACAGTCGTTCTGGGCATTGTGGTTGGCATCCCAGTCACAATTATCTGGGTTGGCATTAGTCTTGTACCAACCGTTGGTATTGAACGACCCGAAGGAGTACATGCCCTCGTGGTAGACTCCACTCTGGGTACTGTTGTCGGTGGTACCGTCACATTCGCGGGCCCAGCCACAGCCATCCATGTCCCAGTCGTAGGAGTGGGCACGATGGTAGTTTATGCTGTCATAGCTGCTCGCGCCATTGTCGTCGGTGTCAGCGATGGTAATCGATGCCCCCGGTTCATCCAGCTCGGCGTTGTCGACCCACTTGGAGACGCCGACGTCGGCCTGAACAAAGTTGTTGGCGGAAACCTGGTCACCCGTGTGGATTACAGCAGCTGTGATGCGATCCATACCGGCACTAGTGAAGAGCACGTGGCGTGCCCGGTTGGGGTCGCTACCATCGTGGGCCCGCTGGATAGCGTCGTTAAGCTTGTTGAAGGTAAAGACCACTGACTGGCCCGGCATGATGGTTTCGACATTCATCGGATGTCCTTCCTCGCCGGCGAACGCCTGCGTCGTGAAAGTGCTGTCGAACAGTATCTGGCCGTACTGGTTCTTCAGTTTAAGGTGTACGCCAGTACCCGACTGCGGCAGGTAGCCGTAGTTGGTGACGGTTACCTTGATTTCGACCGGGACCATCGCTTCGACTGTACGCCAGTACTGCGAGTGGTTGGGGATGTCCAGTCCGCCGATACCGATATCGACGTTCTGCTTGGCCTCCCTGCTAACCTCCATCCAGTCCAGAATGGTGGCGAAGAAATCGGCCCGCTCGGAACGGGAATCGAAGACGCCAATCTCGTCAGCGAAAGTGAACGCCTTGTGGGTCTGGGTGGAAGTCACCGGCTGGCCATCGTTCCGTGGAAACTCAATGGCGTGGTACTTGTAGTTGTGAGTCGCATCCCTGTGGACATCCATCCAGAAGGATCCCATGGCATTATTGTCTTGCGGCTGGAAACCACAGGGCCGGTCCAGGTAGTGGATACCCGCGGTGTCGGTCGAGTACTCCTTGCCGTCGAAAAGGGAGTCATCGACTCCCTTCATCGGGTTGGAAGTACCGTCAACGACTAGGTAACTGGAGTACCACGTGTTGGCATGCAGGTAGTTACTGACGTAAGTACCTCCATAGGCCGCAAGCCAGTCGCCCATCTGGGTCAGCTGGATGACGTTGCGGTTGCTGGTCGAGAATGAATCCTCGGTACCGTCATTTCCATCGAGGTAGTCCATCATAGTATTTCCCTCGCCGGAAGAGACAATTTGGGTATTCCAACCAGAGTACCAGATAATGGTCTCATAATTGTCAAGCAGGGATAGCCCCTCATCGCCGCTGGGAAGCTCCCAATTGGTGCCGCCCCAGTTGCCGGCGCGGAAGACGTCGAATGAATATCCGCCGTCGTTCAGTGCCGTCTCAACGTGGGAAGCCTCGAGCCAAGGGCCCGACATCCAGCGTTCCATGTCGTCATCGACAATTAGGATTTTTGCGTCGCCGGGTTCTGCAGGCTGGGGTGAGAATTTCCCAACAGCCAGCGTCTTAGCTGGCTGTGGCGCGTACCCTTCCACGATGGCGTTGATGTCGCCGTAGGCCTGGACGCCTTCCTCGGAGAAGAAGACATCGTCGCCCATGTAGGGCGTCTCGCTCTCGGTTCCCTGTCCCGTGGCAGCCAGCATTGTAAAGCCGCTGACTGTCATCAGGAAGGCAACCAGTATTGCAACCAGCTTCCCTGTCTGGAAAGCGGATGCAGTGCTGTTTGCGTTCATTTTACACACCTTCGCTGTTTTGTCCTTTACCGTACTCATAGAATGAGCGCGGTCTCCTTCCATCCCGAAGGGTGATAATAAAGCAACACCCCAGCCCGCTGGAACTACTATTTAAGCTAAGTGGTACAATCATTTGACATTAGGAGCTTTTCCGCAGAAGGTCCAGCACCCTCAGCTCCCGTCCGGGCGAGTAGGGGTGCACCATTCGCGAGCCGCTAACGCTGGCGAAATCGCCCAGCGCCTCCGCGACTCCGATCGGCAATTCCGGCGCCTTGCGATCAACCAGTAGGTAGAGGTGCAGCACCCCGCCCGGCGTGAGCGCGGCGAGGCCGGTGGCGATGAAAGCGAGCGAGCCGGTGGGGTGGTTCGCCACGACGCGGTCGAAGCTCCCGAGTCTCGGTACCAGCTCCTCCGCCAGGCCGGTATGGAACTCAAAGCTCTCATATGACAAGTTATTAAACTCACAATTGCGCAAAACCCATTTTTCGGCAGCGGGATTTCCGTCGATGGCGACCGCCTGCGCGCCAGCCCGGGCGGCGGTGATAGCGAACGGCCCCACCCCGGCAAACGCGTCTAGCAGCCGCTCGCCCGGCCGCACCAGCGCCGCAATGCGCGCCCGCTCACCCGCCAGCCGCGGCGAAAAAAAGACCTGCTGCAAATCAACCTCGAAACGGAGATTGTTTTCGCGATGCTGCACGACAAGGTTATCCTCGCCGGCGACCACCACAAGGTAGCGCACGCGCCATTGGCCCTGGACGCCGCTGTCGACCGCCACCGTCCGCAGGTTGGCGTGACTCTCCAGCAACGCCTGCGCGATGGCCGCGGCGTGCGGCTCCGCCTCGTCAGAGAGCCGCAGGATGCCGACGTGACCCAGCATGTCGAACGCTCGCGGCGCCAGCTCGCGCAACTCGGGCGACAGCGCGTCGCGGTAGTCGCGCCCGACGGAGCGAGCCGGCCGCCCCTTGCGTTGCACGATTTCGCCCTCGGCTGCGCCCGCCAGCGGCCAGAGGACGAAGTCGCCGTCGTGCTGCGCGCGGAAGTCGGGATGCAGCAGCCCTTCCCGCTCAAGCCGGGCGCGTGCTGTTTCGGCGTCGGCGCGCTGCACTTTCAAGTGGGGAATCACTCTATGGCCTGGCGGTAGGCCGCCGCGTCAAGCAAACCCTGCGGCTCCGCGGCAGGCCGGAAGGCAACAATCCAGCCGAGCTCGTAGGGCGACTCGTTCAGCAATTCAGGCGCCTCTTCCAGCTGCTGGTTGACCTCGGTTATTTCGCCCGCCACCGGCGCGTAGATGTCGCTGGCGGCCTTGACCGACTCGGCGACGGCGACCCGGTCGCCCGCGCCGAAAGTATCTCCGACCGTCGGCAGCTCGACGAACACCACGTCCGAGAGCGCCTGCTGGGCATGGTCGCTGATGCCAAGGACGCAAGTGCCGTCGTCGCGCTGGCGCAGCCACTCATGCGACTCGGCGTACTGCAGTTCTTCAGGTACGTCGCTCACTGGAACGGCGGCCGCACCACGCGCGCGTTTAAGTGTTTTCCGCGCACGGCAACCGTCACCGCGGTCCCCGGCTCGAGGTTAAGGTAGGCGAGGCCGATGCCGGTCCCCAGCGACGGGGAGAGCGTCCCACTCGTGAGTTGGCCGACGCGTTCGCCGGCGTGGAAGACATCGCAGCCGGGGCGCGGGACGCCGCGTTCGGCGAGCTGGATGCCGCGCAGCACCGCGTAGCCGCTACCGCGCTGCGCCAGCAGCGGCTCGCGGCCGATGAATTGGTGGCCCCAGCCGATGACCCAGCCGCAGTTTGCCTCGAGCGGCGTCTGGCTCCCGTCGAAGTCGGTCCCCGAGAGCAGCATCCCGCGCTCGAGCCGCAGCGTGTCGCGCGCGCCAAGCCCGCACGGCGTGGCGCCGCCGAGCGCCAGCAGCGCCTCCCAGATCGGCAGCGCCGCGTCGACCGGCAGGATGATTTCACAGCCGGGCTCGCCCGTATATCCCGTGCCACTGACTATGAGGTCGCCCTGCCGCGCCAGACTGAACGGCTCGACCGCCAGCGCGAGGTGCATCTCGAGCAGCCGCGGCGCGTCGGGGCCTTGCAGTGCGATGCACGCCATCTCGGCGCTGCAGTCTTCCAGGCTCGCGTCAAAATCGCTGATTTGCGACGCGAGCCAGTCCGCAATGCGGTCGGTGGTGGCGGCGTTGGGCACCAGCAGGAACTCGTCGGGGGCGAGGCAGTAAACTATCGTGTCGTCGATGATATGTCCCTCGTCGTCGAGGATGTGGCAGTAGCGGCAGCGCGCCGGCTCGAGGTTACGGATGTCCCACGTCGTGACCCACGCCAGGAACGCCGCCGCCTTCGGGCCGCTGACGAACAGCTGCCCCATGTGCGAGACGTCGAAAACGCCCGCAGCCGACCGCACCGCGCGATGCTCGGCAAGGATGCCCTCGAACTGAATGGGCATCTCCCAGCCGGCGAAATCGACCAGTCGCGCGCCGAGCGCGCTGTGGCTTTCATGGAGCGGGGTGCGGAGCATCACGACTGCACCCCGCCGACGGGGAAAAACCGTTGGGGCGCGACTCATCAATGCTTATAACCGAGTGGACGTGCCGCACGACGTGGCAGTCCCCAGCGACGACAAAAAGCGCGGATTCAAGCAGAGCGTAAAAGTTACCATCGAGGACAAGGAGGGGCATAAGCATACGCTGCGGCTGCCGCTGCCGTATCGCCCCAAAGGGGAGATGTTCGCCGTCGCCGAGACCTTCCAGGGCGGCAGCCGGCTGCAGCTCATCTGCGAGGACGGTAAGCGGCGCATGGGGCGCATCCCCGGCAAGCTACGGCGACGGATGTGGGTGCGCGAAAACGACCTGCTGATAATCGTCCCGTGGTCGTTCCAGGATTCGAAGGCTGACGTCAAGTTCCGTTACACGGCGACGCAGAGCGCCAACCTGAAGCGGCAGGACCTGATACCGGAAATCCTGGATATCTACTGATGGAGACGAGCCTGCTGGCGCT
>PSPB01000075.1 GCA_003193815.1 Methanobacteriota archaeon | reverse complement strand
TGCTGGCGTATGACGGCGGGCGCGCGGTCGGCTGGTGCGCCGTCGGGCCACGCGCGAGCCTGCCGCGGCTTGACAACTCGCGCAACCTCGCCCCGGTCGACGACCAACCGGTCTGGTCCATCTCCTGCCTCTTCGTCGCGAAGGATGCACGGGAGCAGCAGGTCGCCACGCGGCTGGTGCGCGCCGCGACCAACTACGCGCTCGCGGCGGGCGCCACGACCGTCGAAGCCTACCCCGTCGACCCGCCCAAGCGGCAGGTCGACGCCTTCGTCTGGACCGGGCTGTTGTCGAACTACCTCTGCAACGGCTTCCGCGAAGTCAAGCGACGCGCCCCGACGCGGCCGATTGTGCGCTTCGAAGCGTAGGATTACTCAGCCGGCGCGATGCTTCCCATCTTCCCCGTCTGGAAGTCTTGCACCGCCTGCGCCAGCTCGTCGCGGCTGTTCATCACGAACGGCCCGTAGCGCGCGACCGGCTCGCCCAATGGGGGGCCGGCCAGCAGCAGCGCCTCGAGCGGCTCCGCTGCGTCGGCCGGGACGAAAACGTGCGCCGCCTCTCCGTCACCGAAAAGCACCAGCTGCCCGTCGCTGGCGGGGGTGCGGCGCGGGCCGAATTCGCCCGCGCCGCCGAAGCAATAGGCCATCGCGACCAGCTCCGGCGCCAGCGGCTGTTCCAGAGAGCCACCGGGCGCGATGGTCAGGTGCAGGCAGGTTATCGGGATGACCGTCTCGATGCTGGCGCTGGTGCCCATGCACTCACCGGCGATGACGCGCGCCTGCGCCAGCCCGTCAGCGTTCGCGGCGCGCGGGATGTCAGCGGCGGCGATTTCCTGGTAGCGCGGCGCCATCATCTTGCTAGCGCGCGGCAGGTTGACCCAGAGCTGGAAGCCGTGAATCGTCCCGCCGCGCGCAGCGAAATCGGGGTGCGGCATCTCGGAATGCACCAGCCCCGACCCGGCAGTCATCCACTGCACGTCGCCCGCGCGCAGCTCGCCGGCGTTGCCCCAGGAATCGCGGTGGCACATGTGGCCCGCCAGCAGATAGGTCACGGTCTCAAAGCCGCGGTGCGGGTGGTCCGGCGCGCCAATGGCTTCGCCCGGCGCCCACTCGACCGGCCCCATCTCGTCCAGCAGCAGGAACGGGTCAATCCGGTCCAACGTCGCGGTCGGGAACGGGCGCCGGACGGGGAAGCCGCCGCCCTCCATCTGGCGCTGCGCGGTGATGACCGAAGCGACGGGGCGGGTCATGCCGAGTCCAGCCGGGAGTGCGCTAATGTAATGCACGCCGACGAAAGCAGGCTGCGGTCGCCGAGCCGGACGCGCGGCGCGCTCTCGAGCTCGGCGCGCTCCGCTTCGGTCGGGTCGCGGTCGTCGCTCAGCACGATTGTCAGCGGTGCTGCCGGGAACCCCGTCGCGTCGCCCGCCTCGTCGAGCAGCACTGCGGGCGGCAGCCGCGCCAGCAGCTCCACGAGCCCGATGCGATGCAGCGTCACGCCAGGGCTCGCTTCCACGGAGTCGCGGTTGCGCAGCTTGACGAGGCCGTTGCGCACCAGCGCCGCGGTCGAGCGCTCGTCGGGATTCAGGTAACGCACAGTTTTTCCGGCGAAGTGGACCGCTACCGGCGGGGCCGGCGGGCCGAGCAGCAGCAGCCACGCGTCGGTATCGCGGCGCAGCCCGTGCGAGACCCACAGCGCGGCGGTGACGCAGCGCACCAGCACGTCCAGCCGGCCTCCGCCGCCGCACAGGTCGTCCAGTTTCCAGTCGGGGGCGGTGCGCGCCCGATGTCCAATAATCAGGAAATTGCGGTCAGCCGCCACGCGCCAGCCCCTCTTCGATTGACTGCTGGAACTCGTTCAGCACCGAGTAGTCGTGCGCGTCGGGGTGGTCGCACAGCACCGCCAGCGTGATGTTCGCGAAATGGCGGTAGTCAAAATCCTCGTCGGAGTCGTAGCCGCGCGAATCCATGCGGTAGGGCACCAGCGCCAGCGCCCCGTCCTCGCTGGCGGCGGCGATGAACGCCGGCGGCCCCAGCCGGTGCGCCGCCTTGTCGGCGCGCGAGATGCGGATGTCGTCCGGGTCAAGGTGGGTGTGCAAGTGCGACCAGACCCGCCCCTCGGTCGAGTGCTCACGGCAGTAGTGGTGGAGCGGTGACGCGTTCAGTCCGTGCTCGGTGCGCTCCAGCTTGCCGATTTCCGCCTCCAGCTCTTCATGGCTGACCCACTCGTCGTAGACCAGCTCGCCCAGCTCGGGTGTGCGGTATTCGAGTTCGGCCGAGAGCAGCCCCGCCCGCTCGAGTCCCTCCTCGCGTGAAGCCAGCACCTCGGCGGCAATCTTCTGCAGCAGCGTGTCGGGCACCAGCAGGTGCAGGTACTTGACGAATTCGAGCGGGAATTCGTGCTCGCCCTCGTCAATCAGCCGCTCGTGCTGGCCGAAGTGCCGCTGCACCAGTTGCTGGTGCGAAGGGCGCGTCGAGTTGCGCACCAGCAGGAAGTTGCGCAGCAGCCGCTCCTGTTCCCGGTCCACCCCTCGCCAGCGCAGGGTGAATTAAACCAGTCGGTTCGCACAGCCGGAGTTAAATAGCAGACATGACTGGCGCGGCATGCGGATTTGGACCATGTTTACGTCCCTCCTGCTGCTCACCGGGTGCCTCGGCGCCTGAAGCAACAGGGCAAGTTAGCGACTAACAGCCTGTAACGAGCGCCTGCCGGAAGCCGCTTCGTGCCGCTGGTGCAGTACCCACAGCTCGGCCAGCTCGCACACCGCCTCGCCGATAGAAGCACTTGGCGCACCCGCACGGCGATTGCAGTGGCCGAAGTGGAACGCCAGCTGCCACTGCCAACGCAGCGTGCGCCAGCCGTTGCGCAGCCCCAGTCGCGGGTCCCAGATGTGGGTCATCTCGGCCCCCAGCGCGTTCAGCTCCAGCACCTGTAGCCCCTCGCCCTGACGCAGCGCAGCCTCCGACGCGACACGGATATCGAAGCGGCCGAAATGGAAGCCCACCTGCGCGGCCGCCAGCTCGGCGATAGCACGCTCCAGCGCAGCCGTGCGGCAATCACGCGCGTCGCGGAACAGCGCCCCGCGGCTGTGCGTCCCCAGCTCGCCCACCTGCACGCGTTCGCCGGCGGCGGGGATTTCGCGCGCCCGGCGGCCGAGGTTGTGCAGCAGAAGCGGGGCGAAGCAGACCGCCCGCGGATGCGCGAGGACCAGCTGCGCGACCGTGCGGACGCCGTCACCCACGACGCTGGGAAGCGCTTTGCGAGTAATCGAGACGATGCGTCCGCGCTCCCGGCCGGGAGCGCGGACCCAGAAGACGCCGTATTCTTCGCCGGGGGCGAACGCCTGCAGCAGCACGTCGTAATCGACCAGCGCGACATCCCGCTCCAGCCCCGCCAGCGAGCGGATAATCCAGACCCCCGAGCCGCGGCCGCCGAGGTCGGGCTTCAGCACCAGCGGCAGCCCCTGCGCCGCCGCAAAGGCCCTGGCCTGCGCCAGCCGCTCCGCCAGCCCGTCAGCGGCGCAGAGCAGGACGAAGGGCGGCACCGAGCGCGCCGGCAGCGCTGCCAGCTTCTTTGACTTGCGGTTGACTATGAAGCGTCCGTGGCGGGTGATGCCAGGATTGACCGCCGTCACCACCAGCGCGCTGCGGTAGCGCACCGCGAGCAGGAATAGCGACGGCAGCAGCGGCAGGTAGAAGAGCCACGGTGGCCAGAACTCCCAGTGTCGCCAGCGCTTCAGCCAACCGATGCAGAGCCGCCACTGCCGCCAGAGCATGGCTTGGCAGGGTTTATGCGCTATTAGCCAATTGGCGAGTAAAGGCACGCTGCGGGCGCCGGGATTCGAACCCGGGTTAGAGGCTTGGGAAGCCCCGGTGATACCAGACTACACTACGCCCGCCGCGGCGGCGCGACGCCGGTGCCGGATAAAGCTGTTACTAGCGCTTGAATCCTGCATGGAGATTATGGTTTTTTGGGAAAAACAACCGTGAAGGTGCTACCCTTGCCCAATGTTGATTCGAGTTTCAGTTCGGCCTTGTGCTTGGTCACTATCTTGTTAACGATATGAAGGCCCAGACCGGTCCCTTTTCCAGCATC
>PSPB01000074.1 GCA_003193815.1 Methanobacteriota archaeon | reverse complement strand
CCGAGCAGCGCGTCGACCGCCACATCCGCACCCGAGAGCAGCTTCGCAAGCGCCTGCGGCGGATGCACCTCACCCTTCCAGCGGTCGCGCGCCTGCCGTGAAATTGCGGAGCGCGGCTCGCCCGCCAGCACGACCGCGACCTCGAGCCCCGCATCCGCCAGCAGCCGCGCCGTGACGAAACCGTCGCCACCGTTGTTGCCGCTGCCGCACGCCACGATAATGTGCTGCGCGTGCGGGAACCGCTCGCGCAGTGCGTCGGCGACCGCCTTTCCGGCAGTTTCCATCAGCTCGCCCAAGTCGGTGCCGAGCGCAACGGCGTTGTGGTCCAGCACGCGAAACTCGGCCCAGCGGGAGCATGGCTCGGCAGGCTCGCCCGGCTAAAGAGCCTCTGTCTACAGCGTCGCCAGCAGCTCGAACAGGAACAGCAGGAAGAATCCAGCCAGGATAAATCCGGCGCCGCGCCCCATCGGCAGCCGCGCCAGCCCCATCGCGGCGAGCGTCGCGAGCAGCAGCAACGGCAGCGTGACCGAGATGACGAAGCTGCCGACCGGGACCGGCGCCACTAGCGCCAGCAGCCCCAGCACCAGCCCGATGTTGGCGATGTTGGAGCCAATCACGTTGGCGACAGCGATATCGTGGAATCCCTTGCGCGCCGCGGTCAGCGAGCCGGCCAGCTCCGGCAGCGAAGTTCCAATCGCGACCACCGACAGGCCAATTACAAGTTCGGAAATGCCGGCCCACTCGGCAATCGCGACCGCGCCTTCGATGGTCAGGTGCGCCCCGAGCAGCAATCCCGCAACGCTGAACGCCAGCTTCGGCAGGCTCCCGTCGCCCTTAGGGCCGGCACCGCCGGGTGCGGGGCGGCGGAGCAGCCAGCCCACGTAGGCTAGGTAGAGCAGTAGCAGGAACGCGCCCTCGGTGCGTGAGACGCTGCCGTCAAGCACAACGCCGTAGAGCAGGAATGCGAACGCCAGCATCACCTGCCCATCGGTGACCGCACCGGCTGCCGGCAGGATGCGCTGGCCGTAGCGATACCAGCAGAGCAGGCAGGCGCAGGCGAGCACCAGCCCCAGGTTGGACATATTCGAGCCGATGATGTTGCCAAGCGCCAGCGCATCGTGCCCGCGCGTCCCGGCCAGCAGCGAAACCAGCACTTCCGGCAGGCTGGTGGCGAAGGCGACCAGCGTCACGCCGATGACATGCGTCGAGACTCCCCACTCGCGCGCCAGCCCGATTGCGTTGTCGATGAATACGTCAGCACCGCGTATCAGTAGCAGCAGCCCCACTGCCAGGAACGCCAGCGCTTCGAGCATCAGGCCCCTACCGTGGGTACCACGCGGCTACCGCGCAACTGACGCATGTGAGCAACCCTTTGCGCAAGTAGCGGCGGCGTGGCGATGTCGTGCCGCACGTGCAGCCCGCGGCCGCTCACCCCTGTAAGGCCAGCCTCGCACTGCGCTTCCGCGGCGGCGAGTGTCGCGCCGCTACCGACAACCGCGACTGCGCGCGAGCTCGTCGTCTCGAGCGTGCCGCCGGGCGGCTGGTTGACTGCCGCGTAGAATAGCGAAGCTCCGCTGGCGGCGAGCCGCTCCTCATCGATGACGAGCCTGCAATCGCGCCGTGGCTGTACGCCGTAACCTTCGGGGACTACATACTTGCAGACCGTCGCCTCGGGGCGGAAAGCGACTTCGCAATCGCCAAGCGTGCCGGTCGCCATACCTTCGCAGATTGGTAGGAAATCGCTTTGCAGGATTTCCAGCACGTTGAGCGCCTCGGGGTCGCCCAGCCGGGCGTTGTATTCGATAAGCTTGGGGCCGTCAGAGGTGGCGATGAATCCGCCATACAGGAAACCGCGATAAGGCGCTCCGCATTCCGTGTGCAGCGCGGCGGCGGCGGCCTCGTTGATGGCATGTGCAGTGCATATATCCTCGTCGTCAAGAAACGCCAGGCTGTGCGAAGTGTCGCTGTAGGAGCCCATCCCCCCGGTATTGGGGCCGCAGTCCCCTTCCAAGGCACGCTTGTGGTCCTGCACCGCCGGCATGTGGCGCAGAGTCTCGCCGTCGCAGAAGCTCATCAGCGAAAATTCCTCGCCGATGAGTTTTTCCTCGACCACGAAACGGCCGCCGCTAGCAGCCAGTTCGCGGCAGTAATCCAGGGCTTCGGCGTGCGAGTGGAGATGGTCGCCAGCTACCTTTACGCCCTTGCCGCCGGCAAGGCCGTCATACTTGACGACGTAGCCATCGCCCAGTTCCGCCAGCCAGTCGGCTACTCCCTCCAGCGCATCGAAGGTGCGGTAGCGCGGACAGCCGGGAATCCCGTGCCGCACCAGCAAGTCGCGCGCGAATGCCTTGGAAGTCTCGATTCGCGCCAGTTCACGGCCGGGGCCGACGGTCGCGATGCCGGCGGCTCGTAGCGCATCGGCGACTCCCGCGGCGAGCGGCGCTTCGGGGCCAATGACCGCCAGCTCCGCCCGGTGCCGGGTAGCGAAATCGACTACCGCCTGCGGTGCATCCAGCTCACCCAGTTCGAATCCCGCGGCGAGCGCCATGATGCCGGGGTTCAGGTTCGATGCAAAGCAGCTGACGCTTGCCCCGGAGTGGCAAAGTGCGCGGGCAATCGCGTGCTCGCGCGCGCCGGAGCCAAGCAGGAGAACGCGAGTCATCAGTCGTCCTGTAGCAGGCTTCCGATGCGGACCAGCGGCAGCAGCTCGATATCGACCGCGCGCAGCGCCTCGTCGGCACCCTCCTCGCGGTCGACCACGACGATAGCGCGCTCGACAGTGCCGCCCGCACGGCGAATCACCTCGACCGCGTCAACCAACGAGCCGCCGCTGGTGGCAACGTCCTCGACCACGATGACATTCCCGAGCAGTTCGCCCTCGATGCGGCTGCCGGTGCCATGGACCCGCTCGCTCTTGCGAATCATGACGTAGGGCAGCCCCGTCTTCAGCGAAAGCGCGACCGCCAGCGGCACGGCGCCCAGCTCCATCCCGGCGATGACTTCCGCCTTGTCGGGGAGCAGCTGCGCCATCTCGCTCGCGATGCGCTTGAGTATCTGCGGCCGGGTTGCGGCCAGCTTCAGGTTGACATAGAATTTCGAGCGACGGCCCGATGTGAGCCGAAAGTCGCCAAACTGCACCGCGCCGCACTCCTGCAACAACTCTGCTAGGTCCATCCGCGGCCACTACAGGGGCAGACAAATATGGCTACCCCTGCCCCCGCATGCGTATGGCGAGGGACGAGCTGGAGCTGGAGCGGGACGCGCAGCGCTACTCGACGCAGCCGCTGCCGCCCTACCGCTACTTGCCGGGGCTTCACCCGCACCCGCAGGCGAACCCGCACGGCCACAGCTACGGCGCCGACGACGAGCCGCACCCGCCGTGGCTGCCGGAGAAGTGGCGCACGCTCGACGGCTGGTGCCACGGCGTTGACTTGTGCAACGCCCACTTTTACTGGGAATCGCACGAAGCGTGGGAAGCGCTCTGGCACGCGGTGCCGCGCCGCAGCGCGCCGCACCGCTTCCTGCAAGGACTCATCAAAGTCTCGGCGGCGCTGCTGAAGGTGCGGCTGGCGATGCTTACCGGGAAGGACATCGCCGGCGCGCAGTCGCTCGCGCCGGCCGGGCTGGAGCTGCTCGCGTCAATCGGCCGCGAGCGCTACATGGGGCTCGCGCTCGGCGAGCACATCGCGGCGCTGCACGTATACTTCGCGCCGCTCGAGCGTGACGAACTGCCCGACATCTGCGCCAGCCCGTTAATCCTGCTCGACGACTAATTCCAGCGCTCCCGGTACCACCTGCACGTCAAGCCGCCGCACCCCGTCGCCAGGGAGGCAATAGAACTCGCCGTCAGCCTGGACGCAGAGGTCGCTCTCGGACGCCAGCGCTAGCCACGTGGTCGAGACGAGCCGCACCGCCGGGTTGCCGAGATGGGTGCCGGTGAGCACCTGCGGCAGCAGCCCCAGCATCTGCAACCGGTCGACCTGACCAGCAATCAGGAAATCGAGGATGCCGTCGTCCATCTGCGAGTCGGGCGTCGTCAGGAAGCCGCCCCCCTCGCGCGGGCCGTTACCGACTACCAGCATCATCACGCGGTAAACCGCACGGCCACCTTCCCAGCGCAGCGCCATGCGGGGCGCCGCGAAGTAGTAGATAATCGTCCACAACGTAGCGATGAGGTATTTCGGGAAGTCGCGCAGCATCACGTAGCGGCTCTGCATATTGACGGTCGCGTCGAAGCCAATTCCGGCCGTATTGCAGATATACTCGTCGCGTCCCGCCCCGCGCAGGTGCGCCAAGTCGAACCGCTTGCGAGCGCCGTTGTGCAGCAGCGCCGCCAGCGCGCGTTCGGCGCTCGGGGAGCCGAAAACAAAATCGTTGCCGGTGCCGCTCGGGATGACCGCTAGCGCCGGCCGCTTGGCAGCGGAATGCTGCATCAAGCCATTGACGACTTCGTGCACCGTGCCGTCGCCGCCGACCGCCACCACGATTTCGCAGCCGGTGGCGGCGGCCGCCAGTTCAGTCGCATGGCCGGGACGTTCGGTAATGAGCCATTCGCCGTCGAGGTCGGCCGCCTGCCGCCGCAGTTCTTCCAGATGGCGGCCGGTGCGTCCCATGCCGGAAGCGGGATTAACTATGAAGCAAATCGCAGCCATCGAACGGGCACCAGCCTGAAGCTTTATAATCAGGGGGCGGTCGGCGCGACACGGGAATGTGGCTCCGGCTGAACCCGTGAAGCGAGGATATCGCGATGTCGAAATCAGTATACTCCTACATTGGGGACGCATGGAACCGCCCGGGGGATTCCATCAAGGCCATGCAGCGCGAGCGGCTGCTCACGTTCCGCCGCGAGCGAGCTGTCGAGCGTATCGAGCGACCGACGCGGCTCGACCGGGCGCGCAAGTTGGGCTTCCGCGCCAAACAGGGCTTCGTGATGGCGCGTACGCGCATCCGCCGCGGGAGCATGCGCAAGCACGCCATCAAGGGCGGCCGCCGTGCCAAGCGCACCGGTATCGCCAAGATTACCGTTTCCAAGTCGCTGCAGTCGATTGCCGAGGAGCGGACTGCGCGGAAGTTTCCCAATCTCGAAGTGCTCAACTCCTACTGGGTGGTCGAGGACGGTCGCTACAAGTGGTTCGAGATTATCATGGTCGACCCGCACCATCCGGTTATCATGGCCGACCCCAAGATTAACTGGATTTGCGGCCGCGCGCACAAGGGCCGCGTCCACCGCAGCCTGACATCCGCCGGCAAGAAGAGCCGCGGGCTGCGTCGCAAGGGCAAGGGCGCCGAGAAGGTGCGCCCCAGCCGCAAGAAGGCACACGCACGCCGCAAGGCGAGCAGCACGCCGCACCCGCCACGCAAGAGCTGAAGATGGAATACGGCCGCAAGAATCCGTTCCCCGCGACCATCAAAGAAGCTTACAGTCTGGCCCGCGACGACGTCAAAGAAACCTTCCACTACGTCATCGATATTACGGGGAGCGGGCTCGAATACAAGGCGGGCGACTCGATCGGGCTCTTCCCGCGCAACGACCCCGCGCTTGTCGACGCGCTGCTTGTAAAGCTGGGCGCCAGCGGCGACGAGGTGGTCGAGCTGAAGCGCAAGGGCGAAATGAGCTTCCGCGAAGCCCTGGAAAGCCACCTGACCATCCACCGCTCCAACCGCAAGTTCCTGAAGCCGCTGATGACGAAACTCCCGTCAGACGACCAGCAGGGGCTCGAACAGCTGCTGGCAGACCGTACGGCGCTGGACCAGTACCTGAACGTCCGAGACTACATCGATATCCTGAACGAATATCCTGACGTGCACTTCACCGCCGAGGAATTCGCCCAATCCGTGGGCGGCATCACCCCCCGACTCTACTCCATCGCCTCCGCTCCCGGCGTCCACCCGGGCGAGGTGCACCTGACCATCGCGGTCGTGCGCTACCACAACTTCGAGCGCGACCGCGCCGGGCTTGCGACCGGCTTCATCGCCGACCGCGTCACCGTAGGCGAGACGCGCATACTAGTCTTCATCCAGCCGACACGCGAGTTTGTCATCCCCGAGAATAGCAGCCACGATGTTATCATGGTCGGCCCCGGCACCGGCATCGCACCCTTCCGCGCCTTCCTGGAGCAACGCGAACTCGACGGTGCGACCGGCCGTAACTGGCTCATCTTCGGCGAATGGTTCGAGAAGACGACCTTTTTCTACGAAGAGGAATTCACCGCTTGGCAGGAATCGGGCTTGCTTGCGCGACTCGACACCGCATTCTCACGCGACCAGTCCGAGAAGGTCTATGTCCAGCACCGCCTCCAGCAGGCGGGCGCCGAAGTCTGGGAATGGCTCGAGGGCGGAGCGTACTTCTACGTCTGCGGCGACAAGGACTACATGGCCAAAGACGTCCATCAGGCGCTCATCGATATCGCACGGGAACATGGTGGCCTCTCCGAAGAAGAGGCGGACTACTACGTCAACCGCACGCTGATGAAGGAAGAGAAGCGCTATCTGCGCGACGTTTACTAATCCTTCTTTTTCTCGCCAATAACTTCGCCAGTATTGGCGTCGTAGGTTATGCCCGACTCAGCGTCATAGCGGAAGGTGGCCGAACCGGATGCCTGTCCCGGCGCGCTGCCCCCAGACTGGCGCCCGCGGGTGCCGGGGAGGAAGTCGTCATCACCGCGCAAGCGGTAGTATGCGAACATGCCGGCACCGATAATCGCCAGCGTCGCCAGCGGCACCCAGACGATGGGCTGCGTGATGAATGAATCGTCACTTACCACAGGCGGGGTGACTGGCGTGAATTCCTCGTTGGTGACATTCACGACACCTGTCGCGAAGTTGTCGTCCTCGTTAGGTTCATCATGGATGTTATCAGGGTCAATCCGCGCCTCGATAACGTAGGGGCCGGTGTCGTTGGGAGTGCAGAAGAACTCGAGGTTATCCTCACCAGTGGCGCGTTCCAGTTCGCGCGTGCGCTGGAGGCCCGGCTCGCACTGCATGCCGTTACCGGTTACCACCACTTCAGCCCCCTCGGAGAGGATTTCAGGGCCAAAATTGAAGGCGTTGACGATGACGCGTACGGTCTCGTTCAGCCTGATTTTTTCGGGTAGCGGCTCTATCTCGAGCGCGAGCTGGTAGAAGACCTGCTTGAGGTAGAAACTGGTCGAGTTGCGGTTGTCGCTCAGGTTCAGGTCGGGGTAGGTGTGGTCTAGAACCTCGACCTCAACGGACAGGTTGTGCCAGCCGAAACCGACGGTGTTGTACCACCAGATTGAGACGACACGCGATTCATTGTAGGCCAGATTAAATCCTTCGACGTAATAGAGTTCCTGCATCTGGTTCGGGTCCTGGTATTCGGGTGCGGTGGCACGACAAAGAGCGAAAGGCGATAGTGCGGCACTTCCCCCAGCAGATTCTGTAGCTCAACCGTCAGCTCGACCCACTGTCCTTCGAAAGCTTCCCCGGAATGGGAAATAGCGCCCAGTTGCACGTCATGGCGTGGAGCGGCAATCGCGACCCAGATTGACTTGTAGTTATTGGACTCGTCCAGCTCATCGATTACTTTATTGGGGTCGGCGTAGCCCATCACGGTTGGATTGTGCTCAGCCCAGGTGTAATCATATTCCAGTTCCCGCAATCCACCCTCGGCAAGGGTAACATTCCAGCTGTTGACCAGTTCACCGTCAACACGCAGCTCGATGTAGGCGCCGGAGACCGTCTCAGCGCCACCGTTGAACACCGTGACCATAACCGTAGAGGGGATGCCGCGCGCGGGCTCGCCGGCGACCGCGACCGCCGTGACTTCAAGGTCAGGCTTCGGTTCCAGCACGGTCACGTTGAAGAAACGACGATTGTCGTCCTCATTCCATTCCCCGATGGCGTTCAGCGGGTCAACCTCGACGATAATGGTGTGGTTGCCCAAGATTGAAGTGCCGCTGTCAAGGTCCC
>PSPB01000073.1 GCA_003193815.1 Methanobacteriota archaeon | reverse complement strand
GGAGGCGGCATGCGCGGCGCTGGGGGGCAAGCTGTGGGTAGTCAAGGCGCAGGTGCACGCCGGCGGTCGCGGCAAGGGCGGCGGCATCCGGCTCTGCCGCTCGCCTAGCGAGGCACGCGACGCTGCGGAGGCGCTGCTCGGCTCGCAGCTAGTGACGCCGCAGACCGGCCCCAAAGGGGTCGCCGTCAGGGCAGTTTACGTCGAGGCAGGGTGCGATATTGCGCGCGAGTTGTATCTCGGGATGGTGCTCGACCGCGAGCGGGAACGGATGGTGATGATGGCTTCGACCGAGGGGGGCGTCGAAATCGAGGCGGTCGCCGCCGCGACGCCGGAAAAAATCCTGAAGGCCGAGCTCGAGCCGGACGGCGCGCTGCCGGAATCGGCTGCGCGCGAGCTGGCGCAAGCGCTGGGGCTCGCCGGTGGGCAGGTTGACCGCGCAGTCGAGTTCATGCTCGCACTGGCGAAAATGGCACAAGAGTTGGACTGCTCGATTGTCGAAATCAACCCGCTGGTCATCACCAGCGACGACCGCGTGATTGCGCTCGACGCCAAGGTCAACTTCGACGACTCGGCGCTGTTCCGCCATCCTGAAATCGGGGAACTGCGCGACACCGCCGCCGAGGAGCCGCTCGAAGCGCGCGCCAGCGCGGCGGGGCTCAACTACATCAAGCTCGACGGACGCATCGGCTGCATGGTCAACGGTGCCGGCCTCGCGATGGCGACGATGGACCTCATTAAGCTGCACGGCAGCGAGCCGGCCAACTTCCTCGACGTCGGCGGCGGCGCGACCGCCGAGCAGGTCACCGAGGGGTTCCGCATCATCCTCTCCGACCCGGAGGTCGAAGCCATCTTCGTCAACATCTTCGGCGGCATCATGCGCTGCGACTTCATCGCCGAGGGCATCATCGCCGCCGCGCGCGAAGTCGAAATTGGCGTGCCGCTGGTGGTGCGGCTCGAGGGGACCAACGTCGAGCTCGGCCGCCGGATGCTCGACGAGTCGGGGCTGGCACTGATTACCGCCAGTGACATGGACGACGGCGCGCGCAAGGTGATTGCCGCCGCCGGGGGCGCCTGATGGGTATCTGGCTTGACAGGAATTCGCGCATCGCTGTGCAGGGACTCACGGGGCGCAACGGCCAGTTCCACGCGCGGCAGATGCTCGACTACGGCACGCCGCTCGTCGGTGGCGTGACGCCCGGCAAGGGCGGCAGCGAATGCCTGGGACTGCCGGTGTGGGACACCGTCGCCGAGGCGGTCGATAACGGCGCGAACACCAGCTGCGTCTTCGTCCCGCCCCGCTTTGCGGCCGCCGCGATTCACGAGGCGGTCGACGCTGGCATCGGGCTGGTTGTGGCAATTACCGAAGGCATCCCCGCGCTGGACATGGTGCGCACCAAGGCGCACCTGGCCGATACGGGAACGCGACTCATCGGGCCGAACTGCCCCGGCATCATCACCCCCGGCGTCGCCAAGGTGGGCATCATGCCGGGCCACATCCACAGGCCGGGCGACATCGGCATCGTCTCGCGCTCGGGAACGCTGACCTACGAGGCGGTCGACCAGGTCACCCGCATCGGCCGCGGGCAGTCAACCTGCCTTGGCATCGGCGGCGACCCTGTTATTGGAACCCAGTTTATCGACGTGCTCGAAGCGTTCGAGGCAGACCCCGCCACGAAGGCGATGGTCATGATTGGCGAAATCGGCGGCAGCGCCGAAGAAGCTGCCGCCGATTTCGTCCGCGAACACGTCTCGAAGCCGGTCGTCGGCTTCATCGCCGGCAGCACCGCGCCGCCCGGCAAGCGCATGGGCCACGCCGGTGCGATTATCGCCGGCGGCAAGGGCACGGCTGGAGCAAAGATGGAGGCGATGCGGAAGGCAGGCATCAAGGTCACCGAGAATCCCGCCAAACTGGGCGAGACGCTCGCCGAGCTGCTTTAACGGCCGCGCAGCCAGCTTTATTACGCCACGCCACAGAGCGGAGCCATGCACTGTATCGGCAAGGTCGCGCAACTCGGCGACCGGGGCGAGCTACTGCTGCCGGTCGAAAAGAAAATCGAGCCCGGCACGCCCGTCAGCGATGCGCGCGGCCGCAGGGTGGGGCGCGTCAGCGACCTGTTCGGGCCGGTCGCGGAGCCGTGGGTCGCGGTGCGCGCCGCGAAAGGCGTCCGCGCGACACAGTTACTGGGGCGGGAGCTTTTCTGTAAATGAAGTGCCCCGGATGCGGCGGGCGCGAGCTAGAGCCTGACGGCGACGGGCTGCTGCGCTGCGAAGGCTGCGGCGAAATCATCGACGGCGGCCCTGCATGGGGCAGCTTCGCCGTCGCCCCGGCCGAGCCTGCGAGCGAGACGGCGGTCGCGCCCCCGCATGGCGACGCGCCGGTGGCCGACCACGCGCTCCAGCAGTGGCAGGCAGCGGTGCAGCTGCACGGCACCTCCGGACGGACGCTGCTGCTCGCTTCGCAGGAAATCGAGCGACTGGCCGACGCGCTGCGACTGCCAACTCGCGTCCGCGAATCCGCGCTCGAGCTCTTCTCCGAGGCGCTGCGGCGCAAGCTGGTGCGCGGCCGCCAGACCGAGCGCGTCGCAGCGGCGCTGACCTACGCCGCCATCCGGCAGGAGCGGCTGCCGCTGACGATGGATGACGTTGCCACCGCTTCGAGACTGGGGCGGCTTGAGCTGGGGCGACTCTACCGCACGCTTGCGCGCGGGCTCGAGCTGAAAGTCGCCCCGCAGGCGGCCGCCGACTTCCTGCCGCGGTTTGCAAAGAAGCTACAGCTGGCCGACGAGACCACCCGGCAGGCGCACCTGCTACTGCGGCAGGCAGCCGACGCGGGCTACGGCCAGGGGATGCGCCCCGGCGCGCTGGCGGGCGCGGCGCTCTACCTGGCGTGCCGCGAAGCGGGAGAGCCGCGCAGCCAGAAGCAGGTCGCGCAGGTCGCCGGCATCACCGAGGTGACTGTGCGGACGCGCTACCAGGAATTGTCCCGATTATTATCGAAATAACCGGCGTTCAGAAGTAGAGTTCCGGCAGCTCAAGTTCAATCGCGAACATCGGGTCGGTGTTCTCATCGGTGCTGTCGTGGTACGCCACTACGACGCCGCCGTCGGGGAGGATGCCCATTGAGGAGAAATCGAAGCGAATATCGTTGCCGGCACCCGAAGTGGCGTCGAGGTCGCCAAGGCCGATGAGGGTTATGGTATCGGCTTCCATGCTTTCCCTGTAATCCCTGATATGGAATATCAGGTCCACGTCGCTTGCAGTTCCATTATTCTCGGTCTGGACCCTCACGGAAATTACTGCCAGGTCAAGGTTACCGTCAGCCTGGAAATCCCACTCGAAGGTGTTGTCTGAAACAGACAGGGAACCTGGCCATTTGTGGGTGAAGTTTGTCCAGGTATATCCGCCATCATAGCTGATCTGGTGCGTCAGGTTGAAGGTCCCGTCGCACCCCCTGGCGCTGGGGTTTGCTTCGTTACAGGAAACGCTGTGCAACGCACCGGAACTGTCGATTACCAGATTACGGGAAGGAAGTAACAACCCTCCGGGCAGGGTCTGCTTGTGCCATTGCAGGTTCGTGTCGAGGAACAGGTTACTGCCATCACTGTACCAGCGTGGGAACAGCAAGCCGCCGGAGGGGATTGGCGAAGCCCGCATTTCCCGGTGGGGCTGCATGTAATCCCATTCTGGTCCCAGGTCCTCAAAAAAGAGGTCGAACTCCAGGTCTGCCGGCCCACCATCATTGCTGTCAGGAATCTGTATCGGACGATAATTCAGGCCGTCGACGCTAATCTGGTAACCCTGCTCGTTGTAGCTCCAGAAATTGGATACTACCATACTGGCCCAAGGGCAATTCGAAGAGCATTTGTTGGTAGCATATTCAGCGGGCGGGTTGATGGGCCCCACGACGGGCACCTGCCAGGAACGGTCATAGAACGGTTCCTTATCAACTGAATTCCAGCACCACTCCCAGTCAATCTGGGTGGGGCTCGTCTTCTTGCCCAGAATTGCATAGAACTGGTCAACACCATCTATGCTGGGATACGGAAACCAGGTCATGGCGATGATGTCACCGTTCGGCGCCTGGATAATCGACCCTTCGCCCAGCCCGGGGGCAAGCGTGGGGTCTAACTGGCCCTCTTCGCACCCCAGATCGGTATTGACAG
>PSPB01000072.1 GCA_003193815.1 Methanobacteriota archaeon | reverse complement strand
AGCGCTCGTTTCAGGTGCTCGACCCCGTCAGGCGCCCAGCTGGAGAGCGTCAGGCGCCCCTCGATGGTGACGAAAGGGGGCGTGATGTTCGCCTCCGCGGTCGCCAGGAATGGCTTGACCCACTTGCCCTTGTATACCTTCGTGAAGTCATCCTGCTCCATCACAGCCGCCTCGAAGGCACCGTAGAGCGTTCCGTAATTCTCGCGGAAGGAGGCCGAAACTTCTTCCAGCAGCGCCGCCGGCTCGAGCTTCGCCTCGCCCGCTACCAGCTCAATCAGCTTGGTCGCGCGCTGCTCGTTCTTCCACTCGCGGATGCGCGCCTGCTTGCGGTGGCCCGAGACCTGCCGCACCGACATGTCGACGATGTGGCGCTTGCGCTTGACGCGGGTGACCTTGGCGACCACCATTTGCCCTTCGCGGATGAAATCACGGATATACTTGACCCACCCCGAGGCGACCTCGGAAATGTGGACGAAACCTTTCTGGCCCGGATATTCGAGCAGGTCGACGTTGGCGCCTTGGTGCCTTACCTCGGAAACCCGGCCGATTACGAATTCACCTTCTTCTGGAAGCTCTGCCGGACTCACTCCAGCTCCTCCACCACCTTCGCGACGACCCGGGCGCGGCCGCCAGCGGATGTGGCGAGGGTTGAGCCGCAGAGTTCGCAGCTCACGGTCGTGGCGCTGTTGCTGAAGAGTACCGACTCGTTCTCGCAACTGGGGCAGTTCACTTTCAGGAATTTGCTGTTAACCATGTTTACTCCGTCAACTCGAATTTCTTTGCGCGTATATTTGGCCTGTGCCACGCCTTGTTGCAGCTGGAACAGCGGTAGCGCAGGTAGATGCGTTTGGTCGGTTTCTCCCGCCCTTCGGGCTTGGGACGCGGGAAACCACCGTAGCCGGCGGTGACGCGGCGGAAAAGCCGCTGTCCGCGCGCACGCTCGGAAGCGCGCTTCTTCTTGACCTGCTCCACCTCGTGCTGGTTATGTGCCTTGCACGCGGGGCAGTAAGTGCTTATTCGACGGGGGAGCTTCATATCAGGGGACCGGGCGAGCCAGCCGCTTTTATAAAACTAATCTAAGCCGACGCCAGTTCACGGTGGCGCATCCCGAACAGCGCCTGCACCGCCGCCAGCGGCAGTCTCAGCCAGAAATCGCGCATCGCTTTTCCCTCGTATTCACCGCGCGTCATCATCGCCAACAGCCCGAAAACCGCCGGCGTCCCGCCGAGCGCGAAGCCGAGGCGCATGAAGAAGGGGCGATAGATGCGATGCTTGCTCGAGGCGGCGCGGTACATTTCCTTCGCGTAGTGCTCGCGCCAGTACTCTTCAAAGCGGGTCGGGTCGCCTTCGGCAACCGCGCGCGCCGCGAGCCGTCCGCCGAGCGCGGCGTGGTTCAGCCCTTCGCCGTGGATGGGGTTGACGTGCCCGGCGGCGTCGCCGACCAGCACCCAGCCGTCGCCCGAGACCGGCTCGTCAAACAGCGCCGGGTCGTTGTAGGAGGGAATTGCCGAGCCGAAGCGGATGCACTCGACCTCCTCGCCCGACTCGAGCCGGTACCTGCCGGGGGCGGTGAACTCGCCCGGCCAGCGGTCGTGCAGCAGCTTCTCGAGCGCCTGCTTCATGCCGGGCGTCCCGGCGTTGTAGCAGTAGCCGATATTGTAGTGGTCCGCCTTCGGGAAAACCCACAGGTACCCCTCGCCCGGAAGCGCGCCGAGGATGAATTCGACCTCGTTCTCGACCGGCTTCAGCCCGAGGTAGTAGCCGGAGGCGGCAAAGAGGTGCTCGCGCGGAATCGCCCCGACGAAGTGGCGTCGCGTGAAGCCGTTGACCCCATCGGCGCCGATGACGTAGCGCGCGCGGTGCGTGCCGTTGATGAGCCACGTATCGCCGTCGCGCTCGAGCTGCTTTACGCGCTCGTTGACGTGCGTCGCGCCCGCCTCGGCGGCGCGCTTGAACAGGTAGTGGTCCCAGGCATCGCGCCGCACCATCTTCCCCTTCGCGACCGGCACCTTCAGCTTGGTGCTGCCGTGAGTGAAGCTGATGGAACTCATGTGGCACTCGATAGCCTCGTCGGGGGCGTCCATCCACTCGATGCCCTTGACCGGCAGCCCGCCACCGCACGCCTTGCGCCGTGGGTGGGCGTGGTCAAAGAGCAGCGTATCGAGACCGCGCTCGGCCGCTTCGCGTGCCGCCGAGGAGCCGGCCGGCCCGCCGCCAATGACTGCTACGTCGGCAATAGCCACGGTTGGCCGACTTGCGCCCCCTGATAAAATCAGCGGCGGTACTTGAGGTGGCATGAAATCGAGCGCGAAACCATCTGGCACCCCTGCAACACCAAGTCCCGCTCGCCCTTGCGGCTGACAACGTAGATGATGCGCGGCTCACCTTCGCCCAGCAGCCGCGTCAGCTCGGGGTCGGGGTTCTGCAGATCGAGCTTCATCGTCCCGTCGGGCTGCACTTCCAGCACCTGGAAGTCGAAACCACGCCCGTCGATGAAGATTCGGTGGCTCTCGCCGGTGAAAGTGCGCGTCTTGTCAGGCAGGGGCTCGAGGTGTTTCTCCACGCCCCGCTCCAGCGGCGCGAAGTTTAAAGGGCTTCTTCGGGAAAATTGAGCGCCATGAAGGCGGGTCCCCACTTGAACGCCCCCATCAGCTGCGCCGCGTGCGCACGCTCGCCGAGGATGGCCAGCGCGCCTGCCAGCGCCTCGGCGGTCGTCAGCTTGCCCTGCTTGCCGGCGTTGACCGGGTTTACCGGCACCAGCGGCGGCAGCCGGCGCGGCTCGAGGCCGTGCAGCCGCAGCCGCGCGAAGGTCTCCGTTGCGCGGTTCCAGGAGCAGTCCACCCCGACAAGGCCGCCGACCTGCCCCAGCTCGCGGTCGGCGAACGACAGCTCGCGGTCTGCGAACGGGTCCAGCGCAATGCCCATCGGCGGCAGCCGCGCCGGCGCCGGGTAGCTGCGCGCCAGCTCCATCCGTGCCAGTCGCCGCGCGGTGCATTTGCGCGGGTCGTCCTGACCCAGCTCGAGCACGCGCAGTTCAATCGACATGCAACCCGAAGTCGACCGGCGAGGCGCCGAGCGTCAGCACCCCCAGCGAGAGGCAGTCACCGTGCGGGGCATACTCGGCGACGTTCTGCAAATTGAGGCCGCCCGAGAGCTCAATCGCGACCCCGAGCGGCCGCAGCTGCGCCGCAGCTGCGGCCGCCTCCCCGAAGGAAAAGTTATCGAGCAGCACCCGGTCGACGCCCGCTTTCGCCGCCTCTAGCGCCTGCTCCAGCGTGTCGGCCTCAACGACCAGTTCCAGCCCCGGCGACGCCGCGCGTGCGCGACGCACCGCCTCCGTAATGCTGGCGCAGAGCCGCAGGTGGTTGTCCTTGACCAGCAGAGCATCGTCGAGCCGCATCCGGTGCGTCCCGCCGCCGCCGTCGACGACCGCCTGTTTCTCGAGCTCGCGCAGCCCAGGGATGGTCTTGCGCGTCGCCAGTACTTCCACGGCGGGATTCGCGGCGCGCGCCCGCGCGACGACCGCGGCTGTGAGCGTTGAGATGCCCGAGAGGTGCGCCAGCAGGTTCAGCGCCAGCCGCTCGCGCGCCAGAATTTCGCGCGCCGCCCCCGCCAACCGCGCCACCCCGGTGCCAGCCGGGAGCGCGTCGCCGTCGGCGAACGCCAGTTCGCAGCGCACGCCGCCCTGCGCGAAGAGCAGCTCCGCAACGCGCCCGCCGGAGAGCGTGCCGGGGCCGCCGCGGATGGTCGCGGTGCAGTCGCGCTCGTCGACGACCGCCAGCGAAGTCGCGTCGCCGGCGCCGAGGTCCTCGGCCAGCCACTGCTCCAGCGCCGCTGCCAATTCCATTACCGCGCGAGGCTGCAGCTGGTTATGAAGGCTTCAGCCGTTGAGCGGCGGCTCACGCCGGCCCCGGCTCGCCACGCAAGCGCTGCGAGAGCCACCAGGTGCAGCCGATGGCAGCTATCCAGAGCAGGATGTTGGCGCGGTAGGTCCAGTGGTAGGCGTCGAGGTTAGCCATGCCGCTATCGAGGAAATAGCCCATCAGCAGGTAGCCGAGCGCGATGCCGAGCGCCTGCCCGACCAGCGCGGTCGCGCCCGCCATCCCGAGGCCGCGGTTGCGCTCGCGCGCGGTGGTGAAGCGCGCCATCAGTGCGTCATCGGAGACTAGCAGCATCGGATAGATGGGA
>PSPB01000071.1 GCA_003193815.1 Methanobacteriota archaeon | reverse complement strand
GACATCTTCCCCGACGACGTCTACGCCGCCGCGTGCAAGGCAGGCGTGCTCGAGCGCGAGCTGCTCGACCAGCTGCGGCCGGAGCTCGAGGCGATTGTACCGATGAAAGCGGTCTTCGATAGGCGCTTCGTCAGGAATCTGGACGGCCCGCACGTCAAGCCCGAGAAGGGGCACCGCGCGCGCATCGAGGCGCTGCGCGCTGATATCCGCGAATTCCGCAAGGCGCACAAGCTGGAGCGCGCGGTGATGGTCTGGTGCGGCTCGACCGAGGTCTACCAGCCGGCGGAGGGCGACATGTTCGAGTCGCCCGACGCATTCGAGGCGGCGCTGGACAGCGACCATCCCGCGATTGCGCCGTCGGTGCTCTACGCGTATGCCGCGATTCGCGAAGGCGTGCCCTACGCCAACGGNNNNTCGGTCGACTTCCCGGCGATGTACGCGCTGGCGCGCGAGGCGGGGGTGCCGATTGCGGGCAAGGACTTCAAGACCGGGCAGACGCTGATGAAGACCATCCTAGCGCCCGGGCTGAAGGCGCGGCTGCTCGGCATCGACGGCTGGTTCTCGACCAATATTCTCGGCAACCGTGACGGCGAGGTGCTCGACGACCCGGAGAGCTTCAAGACCAAGGAGGTCTCCAAGCTGGGGGTGCTGGAGCAGATGCTCGAGCCGGAGAAGTTCCCCGAGCTTTACGGCGACCTGTACCACAAGGTGCGCATCAACTACTACCCGCCGCGCGGCGACAACAAGGAGGGCTGGGACAACATCGACATCCGCGGATGGCTCGGCTACCCGATGCAGATTAAGGTCGATTTCCTCTGCCGCGACTCAATCCTCGCCGCCCCCATAGTGCTCGACCTCGCCCTCTTCCTCGACCTCGCCCATCGCGCGAACATGGGCGGCATCCAGGAGTGGCTCTCGTTCTACTTCAAGTCGCCTATGACCAAGCCGGGGCTGCCACCGATGCACGACCTGTTCGCGCAGAAGGTGAAGCTGGAGAATACTCTGCGGCACCTGATGGGAGAGACACTCATAACGCACCTCGGGCTGGACTATTACGAGGACGAATGACCGCTCCCGCCTACTTCACCCGCTGGCGCACCATCTACCAGACCGCCAACCCGCTGCCGGGCGCCCCGCTCGACCCGGTCAGCCGCTGGATGCTCATCACGCGGGCGTGCGTGTTCAACATGACGCTCTTCTCGGGGCTGGTCGGGGTAATGCTGGCGGTGCAATTGGGGGCTGGCGTGGTCGCCCCATTCGACGCGGTGCTCGTTGTCGTTGGCTTGCTGCTGGCACACGCCGGCAATAACATGGTCAACGACTACTTCGACACGCTGCACGGCGTCGATACTGCCGATTACCCGCGCGCCAACTACGCGCCGCACCCGCTGATGCACGGGCTCGTTAGCAAGCCGGGGCTGATTGCCGCCATTTTCGCCTGCTACCTTGCAGATTTGATGATTGCCGGCTGGTTCGCGCAGAAAATCGGCGTCATCATCTGGTATTTCGTGCTGGTCGGCTTCGCGATTTCGGTGCTCTATGTCGCCAAGCCGCTGCGGCTCAAGTCGCTCGGTCTCGGAGAAATCGGCATTTTCCTGGTGTGGGGGCCGCTGATGGTCGGCGGCGCCTTCTGGGCGCTCGCCGGCAATGTCGCGACCGAAGCGCAACTCCAGCAGGCGATGCTGGTCTCAGTGCCGTATGGCCTGACAGTGATGGCGGTCGTGATGGGCAAGCACATGGACAAGCACGACGACGATTCACGCAAGCGCATCCACACGCTGCCGGTGCTGCTCGGCCTCGCCGGCGCGGCGCGGCTGACGCAGCTGCTCATCTGGGCCTTCTTCCCGATTTGTTTCTGGCTGGCGCTGCCGGCCGACGGTCCACTGGTCGGCGGCGGCGGCCATCCCTTCATGGCGCTACCACTGCTGGCGCTGCCGCGCGCGATGCTCTGCGTCCGCCGGCTGGGCGAGCCGGTGCCGCCGACGCCGCAGGATGCGTTCCGCATTGCGTTCGACGCGATGCCGCCCGAGATGACGAAAGGGCGCACGCCCAACGACCCGCCTGACGAATATCCGCTCTGGCCGCTCTGGTACGTGGCGTGGGCGTTCCACTTCGTCAAGCTGGCCGGGCTGCTCTTCACACTGGGGCTGGTGCTCGACACGCTCTGGCAGCGCGGCGCGCTGCCGTTCTAATACCGCCGCCGCTCGGGCCGAGTGGAAGCTATAATCCTTGTCGGCGGCTTCGGCATACGGCTGCGGCCGCTGACGCTCGCGACACCCAAGGCGCTGCTACCGCTCGCCAACGTGCCGATGCTCGAGCGGCTGGTGCGCAGCCTGCCTAAGCGTGTCACGAAGGTCGCGCTGGCGGTCCATCACCAGGCCGACGCGATTACGGCGCATTTCGCCGCAATCGATTGCGGATGCGAAGTCATTACCGTGCCCGAGACAGAGCCGCTCGGGACCGGCGGCGCGATGCGCAACTGCCGCGAGCACGTCACGGGAACGGCGCTAGTCTTCAACGGTGACATCGTCTCGTCGCTCGACATCGAGGCGATGCTGGAGCAGCATCGCGCGACCGGCGCGCTCGGGACGCTGGCGCTGTGGGAGGTCGACGACCCGAGCCGCTATGGCGTGGCGGAGCTGGACGGCAACGCAATTATCGGCTTCCAGGAAAAGCCGGCGGCGGGCGAGGAGCGGTCGCGGCTGATTAACGCTGGGACATACCTGCTCGAGCCCAAGGCATTTGAGATGATTCCCGCCGGCCGCAAGGTCTCGGTCGAGCGCGAAATCTTCACGCAGCTGGCTGGTGCGGGGCTGCATGGCTTCCCCTTCGCAGGCAGCTGGATTGACGCCGGGACGCCCGAGAGCTATCTTGCGGCGAACGCGATGCTGCTCGAGCGCGAAGCGACGGCGGCGCATCCCGGCGCGAGCGTGCGCGGCAACGCGCTGATTGCGGCCGACGCGGAAATCGCAAGCAGCATCGTCGGCCCTGACACGGTTATCGGCCCCGGCGTCTCGCTCGACAGGTGCGTCGTGCGCCGCTCGGTGCTGCTCGCTGGCGCCAGCGCGACCGGCGCAGTCATCGAGGATTGTATTCTCGGCCCCGGCGTCGTCGTCGACAGCGACCGCAGCCGGATGGTGCTGGCGGCGGAAGGCGAGCTGCGGTTCTAGCGCAGCTCCATTTCTATAAAGGGGTCGCAAGTGGCGCAGCATGAAGCTGGAGTTTGACGACGAAAAGCTCGAGACAGTTACGGCTGACGCACTGGCGGTGCCGGTTTTCAAGGACGAAACCCCGGACGCGGTAGCGGCGTTGGTCGCGCCGCTGCGCGACGCGGGTGAGCTGAAGGGCAAGGCGGGCGAGCTGACGCTGCTGCATTCCCCGGATGGTTTCGCGGCGCGACGGCTGCTGCTCATAGGCTGCGGCGATGACTGGTCGACAGAGGCGGCCTTCGCCTTCGGCGGGCAGGCGGTACGCGCGGCCGAAGCGCGCGGCTACGGGCGGCTGGCGCTGGCGCTGGAGGGCGACGCGCGCAGCGCGGTCGCCGGCGCGGTGGCGGGCGGCTTCAGGCTGCGGCGATACCGGCTCGAGTCGGACGATAACGCGCTCGAGACGCTGGTCGTCTGCGGCCCGCGTGACGGCGCCGAAGCGGGCTTCGTTGTCGGGGAGTGCGCCAACCTGGCGCGCGAACTGGCGTGCCTGCCAGCCAACGAGCTCGGCCCCGAGGAGTTCGCCGCGCGCGCGGCGGCCGACGGACCGGCGCATGGCCTTACGGTAACGGTGATGGGCGAAGCGGAGCTGCGCGCGATGGGCGCCGGCGCGCTCTGCTCGGTCGCCGACGGGTCGGCGCGGCCGCCACAGCTGGTGCGGCTCGACTGGTCACCTGACGGGGTTCCGAAGGAGCCGCACCTGTGGCTGGTCGGCAAGGGGATTACGTTCGACACCGGCGGGATTTCAATCAAGCCGTCGAAGAACATGCAGAAGATGAAGTATGACATGTCGGGCGCCGCCTGTATGTATGGTGCAATCACCGCCATCGCGCGGCTCGGCGTGCCGCTGCGCGTGACGGGGCTGCTGACGCTGGCGGAGAATATGCCGTCGGGGACCGCGACACGACCGGGCGACATCGTGCGCGCGATGAACGGCAAGCACATCGAGGTTGACAATACCGACGCCGAGGGGCGACTAGTGCTGGCCGACGCGCTCTGCTACGCCGTTGCCGAAGGCGCGACGCATATCATCGATTCAGCGACGCTCACCGGCGCCGTAATCTACGCGCTCGGCTCGACCCGCGCGGCGGTAATGACAAACGACGACGTACTCGCAGGGCGTGTGATGGCGGCAGGCGACGCGGCAGGCGAGCGCTACTGGCAGCTGCCGATGGACGCCGAATACGGCAAGTTGATGAAGGGCGAGCTGGCCGACCTGAAGAACATCTCCGGCTCTCGCGAGGCGGGGACCGTCACGGCCGCCAAGTTCCTGGAGGAATTTGTCGATGGGACACCCTGGGTGCACCTCGACATCGCTGGCACCGCCTGGAACGAGAAGAACAGACCGCACCTGCGCAAGGGGCCGACGGGAATCACCGTCCGCACGTTGGTACAGCTGG
>PSPB01000070.1 GCA_003193815.1 Methanobacteriota archaeon | reverse complement strand
TGCCGCTTCTGCGGCTTCTTCTCCTTGCGTCGCGGAGGCTGCGCCTTCTTGGGGCCGCGCCTGCGGTGCCGCCCGCGTCGCGCCAGCTCAGCTCCCCCGGTCGGGGCATTCGCGGGAAATATGGCCCGGCTTGCCGCAGTTGAAACACTTGCCGCCGCCCGGCTTCCCGCCACCACCTTCCGGGCAGTCGCGCGAGATGTGGCCCGGCTTGCCGCAGTTGAAACACTTGCCGCCGCCGCCACCGCCCCGGCCACCGCCGCGTCCGCGGTCCGGCCGCGGCATCGCATACGCGAGGTCGGAGAGGTTAAGGTCGTCACGGACGCTTCCTACTTCGCGGCCGGGCTCGTCCAGCGACCCGAACTTACCAAGGCTGAGCCGCAGCGAACCGCGTACCAGGGTGGCGCGCGCATCCTTGAGCCAGATTGTCGCATCGACCGCCACTTGGTCGCATTCCTCGTTCCAGAAACTCATCACAATCGTGCCGGTTTCGTCGCCTACCAGTCCCTCGCAAACGCGCTCGCCGCTCTCAATATCGCGGGGCTCGTCCATCGACAGCACCTTGACCGCCATGCTGACGCGGCTGCTGCGCGGGGTCAATTCGTCTACCCTCATCGGCTGCGCCGAGACTGGCCTCCATATAACGGTTGAGATGCACCCATTCACCCATAATAGTATAATATCCAAAAAGGGTAAATCACATAATCACCATTAAGTTTATAACCCCTAGTGGGGTGTGTGAGTTGTCCCGGGGTGGAGTCCTGGGGCATAAACAAAGGAGATACTCCATGCAAGCAAACGAAACCGACTTTGGCCCGCATGTCAAGGACATTGCAGAGGCCCTGGAAAACAAACTGGACGAAGCCACGATTGTCGAAGAACTGAGGCAATACGTGGAGAACTACGGCATCGATCTGGCAACCGCCAAGGAGGCGATTGTCCGGAAGCACTACGGCGACCCCCGCACGTTGCAGGCCAGCGCATTCCTGCCACTGGCTAACATCAAAGCGGACGAGTCATCGGTCAGCTTCCGCGCGAAGATCGTGTCTGTGTTCTCGAAGGAAATCAACCTGAAGGATGGCTCGCAGAAGACCATTTTCGAGGGGGAAATCGCAGACGGCAGCGCTACCCTGCGCTTTACCGTCTGGCGTGACGAGTTCACGGCTAAGCCGGGGACTATCCTCGAGGTCACCAACGCCTATTCCAAGGGGTGGAAAGACCGCGTCGACCTGAATCTGGGCGACCGCTGCCGGGTGCGGGAGGTCGAGGACGAGGCCCTGGCGGCGCTGGATGTGCCGGCGGCCGGCAGTCCGACCGCCGGCTCCGCGAGCGACGTTGCGGGACTACGGAACGGCATGGGCTCGGTCACGCTGACCGTGCGCATCCTGGATGTGCAGGAACGCGAGGTGACCGTGCGCGGTGAGCCGAAAGCGCTCTGGAGCGGGACGCTGGCAGACGCCAGCGGTAGCTGCCGCTTCACCGCCTGGCACGACCACAAACTGCAGGCCGATACCATCTACGAAATCGGCAACGCCTACGTGCGCGAGTGGCAGGGCATCCCCGAGCTGCAAATCAACGAAAACACCGCAGTGGGCACGGTCGACGCCGAACTCCCGTCGCTGGAAGAACTGGCGGTGGGGACCAACTACACTATCGACCTGCTCGACGAGCGCGGCGGCGCTAGCGACGCGCTCCTGGAGGGGCACGTGTTGGCAGTGCGCGAGGGCAGCGGGCTGATTTTCCGCTGCCCCGAGTGCAACCGCGTGCTCCGCAGCCGGCAGTGCATGGTGCACGGCGAGCAGGAGGGACAGCCCGACCTGCGGACCAAGCTGCTCTTCGACGACGGCACCGGTTCGCTACAGTTGTTCCTGAACCGCGAGCTGACTGAGAAGGTGCTGGGGCGCGACCTCGATTCGTGCCTCGAGCTGGTGCGCGAGAACTACTCGGCTGAGGCGCTGACCGAAGAGCTGGAGCAGGCGCTCCTACTCAAGCCACTGACGGTGGAGGGGTACACCCGCTCCGACGACTACGGCCTGATGTTCTTCGCGCGTAAGTGCCAACCGGCACACAACCTTGATGTGCCCTCTGTCGCCAGACAATTCCTGGCGGCGCTGGAGGCCTGAATGGCGCGTCGCAGGGAACCGGCCCTTCCGGTACTGGCGCAGGAGCTTTCGCGCGCCCACGAGACGCATGTCGAGGACCGCGAGTATTCGCCCACCTACCTGATTTCGGAGATGGGTTCCAAACTCTCGCGTGTGCTCATCGGCGGCATCCTGACCGATGTCGAGAACCGCGGCAGCGAAACGGATCCGTTCTACATGGCGCGCATGGTTGACCCACACGGCGACACATACTACCTGCGCGCCGGGCAGTACAATCCCGAAGGCGCTGCGGCGCTCTCCAAAATCGAGACGCCCACGCACGTAATCTCCGTCGGGAGGGTGCGTGCCTATTCACCTGACGACAGCGACTCGGTCTACGTCAGCGTCCAGCCCGAGAACGTGCGCGCGGTCAGCGAGCAGGAAGTCTCGGTCTGGGCCATCAAAGCGTGTGAATCACTGATGCGCCGCCTGAAGGGCGACGATGCCGAGCTGAGCAACCGCGAAAAAGAAGGACTCGGCCTGGCGCAGGAAAAATACGAGACGGTATCGACCGAATCCTACGCCGGACTGCTCTACGACTGCCTGCGGAATCTCAGCGGCGACACGACTGCGCCGAGCACGGCGCAGTTCACCGGCGAGTTCGAGACCGCCAGCGACGTGGAAGCGGCCGAGACGGAAGCGGCTCCGGTGGCACCGGAGCTGCCTGCGTCCATAGCAGAGCAGGACGCCCCCGTAGACGATGAAACGACTGCCGCAGCGCCTGACGGGGAACCGGAAGGCGACGCGGACGCCGAGGCGGCCGTGCTCGAACTCATAGGCTCGCTCGACAAGGAAGGCGACGGAGAAGGTGTAATCTACGAGACGCTGCGCGATTCCGCAGCGGCGGCCGGCATCGACGGCTCGCGCCTCGACGAAGTCATCGACTCGCTCAACGACCAGGGGCTGACCTACCAGCCAGCGTTCAACAAATTCCGGGTAGCATGATGCCGAGCAAGTCTGTACGCGAGTTCCTCGAGGCTATCGCCCCGCGCTGGGAAGACCCTCACGAGTTTGACTGGCTGCGGGAAGTCGAACTACCACTGGCAACCGTCCCCCGGAGGCGTTGATGGGCAAGAAAGAAGAATCAATCGAGGACCTCCCCGGGGTCGGCCCCACCATCGGCGATAAACTACGAGGTGCAGGATACCGTACCCTCGAATCGATTGCGACTCAATCGCCCTCGCGCCTGAGCGAGGCTGCTGGTGTTGGTAATTCTAAGTGCGCTGAGATCATCCATGCCGCAATCGGTATGGTCGATATTGGTGGAATCCTGACGGGGGCTGAACTGCTCGAGAAACGGCGGACTGTAGGCAAGCTGACCAGCTGCTCCAGCGAGCTGGACGCGCTGCTCGGCGGCGGCGTCGAGACGCAGTTAATCACCGAATTCTATGGACAATACGGTTCGGGTAAAACGCAGATTATCCACCAGCTGGCAGTGACCGTACAGCTGCCGGAGGAGCAGGGGGGCCTGAATGGGGAAGCAGCGATTATCGATACCGAGAATACCTTCCGCCCCGAGCGCATCATCTCGATGGCCAAAGCCCTGGACCTGGACCCCGATGAGGTGCTGGCTCGCATCCACGTCGGCCGCGCCTACAACTCGCACCAGCAGATGCTGATGGTCGATAAAGTCAAGCAACTGGCCGAGGAGCGGCCAATCCGGCTACTGGCGGTCGACTCACTGACCGGCGCGTTCCGGTCGGAGTATATCGGCCGCGGCATGCTAGCCGAACGGCAGGGCAAAATCGGCAGTCATATGGAGGCCCTGACTAAATTCGCAGACGAGCATAACGCTGCAGTGGCAGTCACTAATCAGGTGCTCTCCAAACCGGACGGTTTCGCTTTCGGCGACCCGACCAGGCCAATTGGCGGCCACATCGTCGGCCACACCTCAAAATTCAGGATCTATATCCGGCGCGGCAAGGCAGGCAAGCGCATCTTCCGACTCGTTGACTCACCAGTGGTGCAGATTCTGGAAGACGGGATTCGCGACTAGCGGCCCAGTCCGCGCAGCACTTTCAGCCCGAACCAGTTGCGCTTCGCCAGCGCCCAGAGCCCGGCGGAGTCGCGGTCGAGCGTCGCCTGTTCGAGGTCGGAATCGCCCTCCATGAAGCACTCAATCGTGCAGTAGCCCCGACTGGCGCCGTTGTCGACCGCGTGCGCGACACCGGCCGGCGTCGAATCGGTCATCGCGTTGCCAACTTTGAAGGCCCAGTTGAACGACTTGCCACAGCTGCGGCAAGTGCGTTCCTCCACATTGCCGACCGTCGATTCGCCGTAGCGCGAGCCTTCGCCGACCGCCTCCTTGTCGTAGACGTAATGCGTCTCGTCCGCGGGCGGGAAGCGCAGGTCAGAACTCGTCGTCGTCATCCCACTCCATATCATCGCTCCGGGAGCGGCGCAGCGCCATCACCACACCGAGGATTACCAGCACGGCAACGCCGCCGATGCCGAGGGTCATCGTGTCGAGGTCCTGTAGACCCTCGAACCAGTCGCCCGAGACGAGGCCGCTATCCTCGTCTGCGACGGTCAGCGAATATTCGACCATGTTGTTGGTCTCGTCGGTTTCGAGGGCGTAATCATCTTCATCGAGGACTATGCGCAGGGTGTAACTGCC
>PSPB01000069.1 GCA_003193815.1 Methanobacteriota archaeon | reverse complement strand
CGTATCTCAATGGTAACTTCATCTACAGTGGTGATGGGGAAGAAGGTGCGAACGGACACTCTATGCAATACTGGAACTCCGACGGGACAGAAGACATCTCGCCGGCCATGTTTGATAGTCGCGATAACCTGCTCGCGATTTACGCGCGGGACTATGTCTGGTCAGTAAACCAGAACCAACAGTGGCTTGACCCACAGATAACTGCCACCCATAATCCATTCAACACGACGACGGAACCGGTAATCCTGGGTGACCAGCTGACGCTGGTGCTGGGAGTGGCAAACGGAGGCAACGCGACCGCCGAGAATGTCACTATCACGCTGCAGGCCGATGGGGAAACCGTATGGCAGCAGTTCCTTTCGACAGCCGCCGCTAACACCAGTGGACTGGACTCCGCACAGGCTGGGTGACATTCCACTCAACCTGAGTATCAGTAGCGAGAGCAACGAGAGCAACTACCTCAACAATTCGCTGGAGATTATGCTGCACGTCCACCACTGGGGCTACACGCTGGAATACGGTGGCGGCAGCCCCGTCGTAAATTCGACCCTTGTGACTTCGTTCAACGTTACCGTCCGCAACACCGGGGACCTGCCTGACGTGCTGACGTTCGCGACCAGTGAGCGGCCGACAGGCTGGGACATTGACTACATGCCAGAGAGCATGTCACTCGCCCCCGACGAAAGTGGAGAGCTGCTGGTCAGCGTCCAAGTTTCGGCCCCAACGGCTGATGGAGACTGGAATTTCTCAATCGAGGCGACGTCGCAGAATTCTGCGCGGCACGTCAGCTTCCCACTAGTCCAGAGCGGGCGTACTGCCGCGACTGAATGGAGCTGGACCAACTCCACCAATACCAGCCAGCAGCTCTATGATGACCTGAACTGGACGCTGCCCGGCTTCAACAACTCCGGCTGGCGCATGGATGGTATTACACCGTTCGGTGATAATCCAATCAGTGGAGTGAACTACAACACCGAGTGGGATGGGGACAACTACGCCTACTTCCGCCATGTTTTCAATGTCAGCGACCTGGACCCCTACATGGGGGGTGTCCTGACCCTCAGCATAGCTACCAACGGTGCCGGCGCCCACTACCTCAATGGCAACCTGATTTTCAGCGACCTCGGAGGAGGTGACCACGGCGCCGATTACTGGAACGTGCAGGAACCCGACAACACGGATGCACTGCTGGAGGGGGAGAATGTTCTTGCCTCGGTAGTGCGCAATAATCAGAATACACAGTGGTACGACGAGCAGCTTGATATCGACATCCCGCAGGCCAACCTGTGGGGCTTCTACCCACAGCCGCTGCAACTATCACTGATTCTCGATACCAAGGCGCCACGTTCAACTGTGGTCCACGAGGGCGCATACCATAACACAAGCGAGTTCGAAATTAGCTGGCGGCTGCTCGCAAACATGAGCGACCTGGCCGGCTTCCGCATCGACTACGCGCTCAACAACGGCAGCGGCTGGGGGGAATGGGAGTCGCTGGGAGAATTCAACGGCTTTAGCACCACCTTCAACGGCAGCAACGGCATCCTCTACCGCTTCCGCTCCATTGCCCGGGACATCTACGGCAACGTCGAGAGCAAGTCCACTTACGGCACCGAATTCCTGATTGATACCACCCCGCCCGCCTCGCTGCTGTGGGTGATCGACACCACCGCCAACCTGACCAACCTGACCGGCATCTACCTCGCGTGGGAGCCCGCCAGCGCTGCCGAAAACGACATCGGCAACTACCGGCTGCAATTGCGCAACGGCTCCGGCTGGGATACGCTAGCGATCTCCGCCGCGGTGGGCGACCACTACTTCGCGCCCGTCACCGACGGAGAATACGCGTTCCGCGTGCTCGCGACCGATTACGCCGGCAACGGCGAGGCGAAGCCAGAGGCCGATATCATAATCAGCTTCGACCGGCAGCGCCCCGAAGTGACGCTTTCGGCGCTGCCGCAGTTCTGGGGCGAAAGCGTCCTCACGCTGCAGCTGCTGGGCGACACCAGCGGGCTCGCCGACGTCGAATTGCAATACGCGCTGCTCGCCGAGGGGAGCGAGGCGATGCTCGGCTGGGGGGCACTGCCAGTCAACTGGGACAACGGCAGCGCGCTCTTCCCGGGGCTGGCCGACGGGCGCAGCTACTGGTTCCGGCTGGCGCCGGTCGACGCGGCGGGCAACACCGCCAGCCGCACACCGTATGTTTTCAACGCATGGACCAACGGGGCGGATGGTGTGATCCTCGACCTGTCAGTGCTGCCGCTGAAGCCGGCCTACATCGGCCTTACCGCCAACGTCGCCGTCGTGGTTGACGAAGATGGCGATGGCAGCTTCGAGGTCGAACTGGAGGAATACTTCGGCAACGACCTGAGCGCCGCGTCCGGCCGCCAGTTCCGCGTCGACTACGCGAACGGCACGCTCCATTTCGGCGATGGTGTGGATGGCTACCTACCCGCGGCCAACGCCATGCTGCGCATCAGCTACGCTGGCTACGACATGGCGACGACCATTGACATGACGCCGCCCGGCATCGTGAAAGGTGTACGCATCTACAGTGAGAGTTTCCGTTCGATCGAACTGGTGTGGGAAGGCGATGATGACGCGGTCCTCTACCGTATCGAACGCTCCACGAACCTCTCACTGGGTCCCCTTACCTGGCCGGAAGGGGGGTGGGTAGTACGCGCGGAACTCGCTCCACAGGACTTGGAGAACAGTTACGTGGAAGACAACTTGGACAGGCAGGTCTGGTACTACCGCGTCATCGCCATCGACCGCATTGGTTACGAATCCACGGAGATGGAATACCTCGGGACGACCCTCGAGCAGGTTATGGTCGACCTGAGCCCGCCGCCCGCGGTCGAGAATCCCCCCGCCGCCAGCGTTGGCGACCCGGAAGCGCCAGCGTGGCTGCTGCCGCTGGTTGTCGGCCTCGCGCTCCTCGGTGGCGGCGTGGCGCTGTTCGCGTCACGCCGCTCTGCGGGCGAAGCCGAAGTGGGGCCTTCGATCGAACCGGTTGATGCGCTAATCGAGCCTGTCCCGGTAGTCGCGGCCATCCCGGAAGTGGAGGAGCCGGAACTAGGTGTTTTCAGCGTGGTCTCGGGCACCGAATACTCGCGCCGCGTGCGCTTCCACTGCCAAATCGGCTGCGAACGGGAATTCCTGGGGCAGCGCGAAGAGGACGAAATCGTCTGCCCCCACTGCGGCACGCTCGGGCCGGCGCCCGAACTGCCTTAACCGGCTCCCCGCTGGCGGGGCCATGTCGCTGGTCGTGCTGGAAGGAGTTTCGCGCATCTACGAGATGGGCGGCGAGCGTATTCACGCGCTCGACGACTTCAGCCTCACGGTCGAGGAGGGCGCAATCGTGCTGCTGGTGGGGCCATCCGGCTCGGGCAAGACGACGCTGCTGAACATGATTTCAGCCCTCGACGCGCCGACCAGCGGCAGCTACCACTTCGGCGGCGAGCTGGTGCCGCACGACGACGTCGAGGCGATGACTGCCTTCCGGCGACGCAACGTCGGCTACGTCTTCCAGTTCTTCAACCTGCTCGGCGACCTGACCGCGCTCGAGAACATCCTGCTGGTGCAGGAACTGACTAGCGGCCGCGACGAGCCACGCGCGAAGGAACTGCTGGCGCTGGTCGGCCTCGCCGGCCTCGAGGAGCGCTTCCCGTCCGAGATGAGTGGCGGACAGCAGCAGCGGGTCGCGATTGCGCGCTCGCTCGCCAAGACGCCGCGGCTGCTGCTGGGCGACGAGCCGACCGGTAACCTAGATTCGGAGACGACACGGCAGGTGATGGATGTGCTGGTTGACGCCTGCCGCACCGAGAAAATCACGGCAGTACTGGTCTCGCACGACCATGCGCTCGAGCGCTACGCGACGCGAGTCATCGCCATCGACTCGGGCAAGCTGGTTGAGGACCGGCCGGGCGAGCTGGCGACGGTGAAGGGCGCCGTCAGGCAAGCCGGCCGTTCTTCGAAAAAAGCGCTGAAAACGCTGGCGGAGAAAGCGCGCCAGTTCTCGCAGCGATGAAGCTGCGACGCGCTGCGCTGGGATGGTCTTGGCGGCGACTCATGTCGTGGCTGAAACTGCTGCTGCGGTCGTTGAAGTGGCTACTGCTCTTGCCGCTGGTGCTGCTCTGGCGCAGGCTGCCACAGCTGGAGCCGCGCATGCGCGTGCTGCTGCTGCGGCGGATGCTGCGCTCGCTGTGGCGTATCCGCTTCCGGACTGGCGTGATGCTACTGCTAATCGTGATTACGACGCTGACCGGCGTGATGATGGCCGAGTTCAGCCGCAACGGCGACACGGTCTACGAAGAATTCTACGGCGAGACAAATCTCGCGGACCTGGTCGTCTCGACCGGAGAGCAACACCAGCCAGCGGCCAACTTCTCGGCAGCGTGCGTCGCCTTCGGCGCCGCGGACGCGTGCGAGACGCGGCTAGCGCTCGACGGGCAGTTCCTGCGCGACGACGGCGAGTGGATTGCCGCCACGCTCTATGGCCATGCGGGGTCACCAGCGATAAGCAGCCTCTGGTTTTCGGAGGGACGCGCGGCTTCCGGCGCGGGCGAGGCGGTGATTGACCGCCACGTACAGGAGG
>PSPB01000068.1:5527-7319 GCA_003193815.1 Methanobacteriota archaeon | reverse complement strand
GCGGCGGGGTCGGTCAACGATTCTGAAGCGAAATAAATCCGGATTGGCTCTTCGGAGTTGGTGTTGTGCACCTCGAACTGGTGGCTCACTGAACCCCCCTGCTCTGCACTCAGTTGCAGGTTGGAGTGGCGCAGGTCGATTAAGCCGGACTGCACCAGCACGATATCGACCGTCGCGCTCTCGCTACCACTGCCGCCGCCCGTGAGTGACGCGCTGATGGTGGCAGTCCCATCGACACCGCCGTAACTGGGGCTGACCGAGAGGGTCACCTGCACCTGTTGCGCCTCGTCCGGCGCGAGGCCGCTCACCATACTGGGGCTGAAGCTGGCCGTGAACGCCCCGGAGGGGTTGGAGACCGTGCTGAAAGTGTAGCTCGCGTCCTGGTTGCCCTTGTTAGTGACTGCGATCTGGAACTGCACTTCCCCGCGGTCGCGGACGGTGATGTCGGGGCTGCCGAGCAGGTCGAGCCGGAAGCTCCAGTCGGGGTCAGGAATGCGTGCGGTCGTTGAGAAAACCTGACTGTCGTGGATGCCGGCATCGCTCTCGGCGCGCGCGGTCACGACAGTGTTGTCCTCCTCGCCATCACCCGCGCTGGAGGGAGCGGTAATCGTCAGCTGGACCGACTTGCTGTCGCCAGCGGCGAGGAAGAAATCGTCATCACCCAGCTCGGCGGTCCAGCCATCAATCGTGCCGGCAGACGAGAGCAGGACGGTGTCGTCGCCACTGCCGCTGTTGTAAACCGTCAGCGTGTAGGTCACCGACTTGCCGGGGTTGACGTTGCGGGACGTGGTCCCGGCGTCGACCTCCAGCTCGGGTTTGGCCGGGATGTCGACCCAGACCGTGAAGTCGGCGCTCCATTCGTGGTTGCTGAGCGTGTCGGTGAAGGTCACCTCGACCGAGTAGGCGTTATTGCCCGCCGGCAGCGAATGGCCCTCGTAGGACCAGTCGAAGCGCGCCTGCATCCAGGTACCCTTGCTGGTCACCAGCTCACAGCTGCCTTCCCAGGGCGAATCGCCCTGCGGGCCCATGCGCATCGTGTAGCCCGCCTTGCCACCGGGCAGGTAGTCGTTGCCGAAGGCGTCCTCGACGCGGGTATAGACTGTCACCTTGCGGCCGGTCTCGTCATGGTTGGCCGCGCCGTCAGCGATGGCGCGGGCGTGGCCCACCGGCAGGACGATGCCGCCTTCAAGGTCGGGCGAGGCGCGCGAGCCGTAGCGCAACTCGATGGTGGCGTTGCCGGGCGGCTGCTGGCCTACGTTTAGATTCCACTGCGCCTCGACGCGCAGCGTGAAGCCGGCGGTCGGCAGCGCGGTGTGCGCCAGCGTCCCGCTCCCCTCGAGGAGCTTCTCGCCGCCGTTGATCGTCTCGGTCGTGGTCTCGAAGCTGCCTTTCACTTCGTCGGCGACAACGATGCTGAACTGCAGCTTGATGTTGATATCATGCGAAGAGTAGACCGTCACCTTGCCACTCCATTCACCCGAGGCGTTAATCGAGAAGCCGAGGCTGGACGACTCCCAGTCGGCGACATGGACGTAGTTGTTGCCGGTCGGGTTCGAGTCGACCTGCGCCGTGTGCGGGCTGGCGTTGGGCGGGCGGTCGACCACCAGGTCGCCCGGGGCCGCGGTAGAGGCGTCTTCGTCCATGTAGAACGCGACGGGAGCCTCCTCAGCAGGGAGCGCCGGCAGCAGCAACAGCAGTGCCAGGCTACCCAGCAACAGCAGTGAACGGGAGAGGTGCATCAGGCAACGGCGATATCTGTTTCCATATTTAACTTGCGTTAATCGTCGCCGCC
>PSPB01000068.1:0-5521 GCA_003193815.1 Methanobacteriota archaeon | reverse complement strand
ACCATCTCCGCGCCATCCATGCTCGCCTCGCCCACCGCCAGCGGCCGCTTGTGATTTTCCTCGCGCACCCAGACCAGGTCGCCCTTCGCGACCGCCTCATCAACATCGTTGATGCCGGCCGCCATCACGTTGGCACCGTTGCACAGGAACGGCACCGCGCCCATGTCCACCTGCACCCAGCCGCCCGGCGGCACCAGCTCGAGCAGGCCGCGTACCGCGAGGTGCCACGCTCCGCCACGCTCAAGCGCAATCACGCGTCCGTCGCGCAGCAGCGCCTGCCCCGTCGGGGACTGCGCCAGCTCGACCTCGCCGGGACGGTAGCTGAATTCGAGCCCGTGCGCCTCGGCCAGCGCCGCGTTCAGCGTGCGCGCCTCGCGCTTGTTGACCGGGTGGCGGCGACGCAGGTTGTACTGGGCCATGCGGCCGCAGGACAGGGGGTCTTTTAGCGGACCGCGCTGGGCGCACGATGCGCGTTGCAGTCATGGGAACTGGCTACGTCGGACTCGTCACGGGAGCGACGCTTGCCGCCTCCGGCCACGACGTGGCGTGCCTCGATATCCTCCCCGAGCGAGTGGCAGCGCTCAATGCGGGTGAGTGCCCGATTTTCGAGCCGGGGCTGCCCGAACTCCTCGCCGCCGGGCTGGCGTCGGGGAAGCTGCGCGGTTCGGGCGAGATGGCCGACAAAATCAGCGCCGCGGATTTGACATTCATCTGTGTTGGCACCCCGTCGCGCGACGATGGCTCAATGGATATGGCACAGGTCGAGTCGGCCGCAGCGGCCATCGGCGACGCGCTCGCCGGCGGCGAGCGCGAGCACGTTGTCATCGTGAAATCGACCGTCCTGCCGCGGACGACCGAGGAGCTGGTGCTGCCCCGCGTGCTCGAGCGCAGCGGGCGAGACCGCGCGAGCGTGGGCTTCGCGATGAACCCCGAGTTCCTGCGCGAAGGCAGCGCCGTGGCGGACGCGCTGGCGCCGGACCGCATCGTCATCGGCGCTGCGGACGGGCTGGCGCTGGCGAAGCTGCGCGAGCTTTACGCCGGCGCGAAGTGCCCGGTGCTGGAGTGCGACCCCCGCACGGCGGAGATGGTCAAGTATGCCAGCAACGCGTTCCTCGCCGCGAAGGTCTCCTACGCCAACGAGCTTGCGAACCTGTGCGAGGCGTGGGGCATCGATTTCGCGACCGTCGCCGAGGGGATGGGGCTCGACGACCGCATCTCGCCCCGCTTCCTGCGCGCCGGCGCCGGCTACGGCGGCTCCTGCTTTCCCAAGGACGTAAAGGCGCTGCGCGCCGCCGCCGCCCGCCGAAGATCTGCCAGCGGCGATGCTCGACGCGACGCTAGCAGTCAACGAGTCGCAGCCGCTGCTGCTCGTTGCGTGGGCGCGCGACGCGCTCGGCTCGCTCGAAGGCAAGCGCGTCGCCATCCTGGGACTGGCCTTCAAACCGGAAACCGACGACGTGCGCGAGGCGCGCGCCGCCGTGGTGGCGCGCGCTCTGCTCGACGCGGGCGCGAGCGTCGTCGGCTGCGACCCGCAGGCGGCCGAGAACTTCGGCGCGCTGTGCGACATCGAAATCGCGCCCTCCGCGGAAGCGGCGCTCGCGGGCGCCGACTGCGCCATCCTGATGACCGAGTGGCCCGAGTATGCGGCGCTGCCGCCGGCCGCCTTCACGGAGCGCATGGCGCGGCCGCTGCTGCTCGACGGCCGCCGCGCCTTCGACGCGGCGGCGATGCGGAACGCGGGCGTCGAGTATCGCGCCATCGGGCTCGGCGGAAGCGAGTAAATTCTTTAATAAGCCGCCCAAGTCCGCCGTCTCCCCGCGGTCCGTGGACTGCGGAATCTGGTGAAACACCATGACCAAAGGCACAGCATCTTTCGGAAAGCGGCAGAAGAAGACCCACATCATCTGCCGGCGCTGCGGCCGTCACGCTTACCACGTTCGTAAGAAGCGCTGCGCCTCCTGCGGCTTCGGCGCCTCCGCGCGCCAGCGCAGCTACAGCTGGGCCAAGACTCACTGATGCCGCTGCGGGAAGCGTGCGGCGTCGTCGGAATCACCACCGCGACGCCAGTGCTGCACAACCTGCTCATCGGCCTCCGGGCGTTGCAGCACCGCGGGCAGGAATCAGCCGGCGTCGCGCTCTTCGACGGCGAGCACCTGACACGACGCGGGATGGGGCTAGTATCGGAAGCGCTCACCAACTTCGAGACGCGCTTCCACGACGCCGCGACCGGCATCGGCCACGTTCGCTACTCGACCGCCGGCAGCTCCTCGCTGCGTAACGCGCAGCCGATTACCGCCAGCTTCGCAACCGGCGAGCTGAGCCTGGCGCACAACGGCACCATCGCCAACCAGCAGGATCTGCGCGAGCAGTGGGAGACCGAGGGCGCCGCGTTCATGTCCGACACCGACTCCGAAATCATCGTGCGGCTGATTGCACACCGGCTGCCGCACGCCGGCTCGATGGTCGGCGCCATCCGCGAGGCGATGGGGCGCATGGTCGGCAGCTACTCGATTGCGATGCTGCACAACGACGAGCTCTTCGCCTTCCGCGACCCGCTCGGCATCAAGCCGCTCTGCCTCGGCGAGCTGCCTGACGGCCACGTTGTCGCCTCCGAGAGCGTCGCGCTCGACGCGATGGGCGCCACCTTCGTACGCGACATCACGCCGGGCGAAATCGTCCAGCTGACGCCCGACGGCGTCGTTTCGCATCCGCCCGCCGCCGGGGGCGAGCGGGCGTTCTGCATGTTTGAGTATGTTTACTTCGCGCGGCCCGACTCGCGCATGGACGGCACGCTGGCCTACTCGGTGCGGCATGAGCTGGGGCGCCAGCTCTGGCGCGAGCATCCGGTCGAGGCCGACGTGGTGGTGCCGGTGCCCGACTCGGGCATCGCGCACGCACTGGGCTTCGCCGAGGCATCCGGGCTGCCCTACCGCGAGGGGCTCATCAAGAACCGCTACGTCTGGCGCTCGTTCATCCAGCCGCACGACGCACAGCGCAAGGCGACCATCAACGAAAAGCTGAACCCGATACGCGAGTTCCTTGAGGGGCAGAGAGTGGTGCTCATCGACGACTCCATCGTACGCGGAAACACCTCACGCCGCATCGTTGCGCGCGTCCGCGAGGCGGGCGCGCGTGAAGTGCACCTGCGGGTCGGCTGCCCGCCAATTATCGCCCCCTGCTACCTCGGTATCGACATGCCGAGCCGCGAGGAATTCATCGCCCCCGGCAAGAGCGCGGAGGAAATCACGCGCGACGTCGGCGCCGATTCTGTCGCTTATATATCGATCGATGGGCTGGTGCGGGCGGTCGGCAAGCCGCGCGACGAGCTCTGCCTCGGCTGTATCAGCGAGGAATACCCAGTCCCGATTCCGGGCGAGCGGATACGCGGGCAGGCGACGCTGGAAGAGTTCGAGGCGTAAGCGCCCGGGACCTACAACGCTACCAAGTAGTAGCGCCTGAAGCGGCCCCAGAACCGCGATTCCAGTTCACCGCGTCGCTCCAGCTCCCCGAGATGGTAGCCGGCCAGCTGCCGACTCACCTCGAGGTTCTCGGCGATTTCCTTCTGGCTCAGCCCGCTGCGGTCGGTCAGCAGCGCCAGAATTTGCTGCTGGAGCCGGTGCAGCAGCGGTCCCGGGTCAACCTTGACGCCGACCGGGAAGAAGCGCTTGTGCGTCCCCTCGATTTCGGCGCGGACGAACCTTTCGGTCTCAAGAATGTCGAGGTGGTAGGTCACGACACCGTTCGAGAGCTCGAGGCTGTCGCGAATCGATGAGTAGCAGTCGCCCGGGTTAGCGCGCACGTAGCCGTAAATCTGTCCGCGCACGAACTGGTCCAGCACTTCGTCCTTGCGGAGCCTGACGTAGAGCGGAAGGCAGAGCAGCCAGAGCCATGACCGACCTCTGTCAGTCGCGTAGACGGCGGCGAAAGGAGGCGACCACCCCCGTTCCACCGAGCGCGGCGATGACCATCGCCGCGCTTGGCCCGGGCAGGAAGCTGCCATCCTCGGTTGCGATGACCGACGCTACCGTCTGCCCCGCCACCGTGCTGTCGCCGCGCGAAGCGGCGCTCACCGCAAAGACGAGCGTGTCCTGCTCGGCCGCGTCGGCCGGGACCGTCACGGTCGCGGTTATGGTCGTGAAGTCACCTGCGTCCAGCGTCACCGATTCCTCGGAGAGCGTGAGCGACCAGCCGTCGGCGCTGGAGTTGGTGTAGATTATCTGCGAAGTCAGGTCGAAGGTGTCCTCCTGCCCGCCGGTGTTGAGCACGGTCACGCTGAAATTGGCAATGCTACCGGGCGCGACCGCGCGCACCAGCGGCTCCATCGAAACCGCGACGCCGTAGCCGCCGGAGTAGACCGCGGGGCCGTCACGCCAGTCGGTGTCGACCGCCTGCTTGCCGTCGCTGGCGAGGAAGCTGTAGGTGTGGCTGCCCACCGCCAAGCCATCCACCGCGACGGCATAGCGCACGCCCTCACCGAAGCCGCCGTCACCATCGGAGTCGCGTGACATGACGTGCTTGGCGTCATCCAGCCGCAGCTTGACGTAGTGCGGCGCGTCGCCGTCGGCGTCGCTGTAGATTACGCTGAAGGTGAACGCGGTCTCCGGCGTGCCCTCCTCCGGCGAGACATGGCCGTCGCGGAGCTCCGGCGCTTGGTTCTCGCCGCCGCCGCGCGGGTGGAGCGCGACCGCCTCGTGCTCCCACCAATCGGTCGCCTCGCGGTCGCCGTAGCGACCGCCATCGCCGTCGCCATCGTCACCGCCGTCACCATCATCTCCACCATCTCCACCGTCGCCGCCATCATCGCCATCTTCGGGGCCGATTGAGAGGTCGAAGGCGTATTCGCCCGCTTCATCGGGCGACCAGTCGAAATAGTAGGTGTCCTCCCCCGACTCACCATGCAGTACAAGGTCCTCGAACATGTGGCCCACCTTATGATCGCCCTGCCAAACACGTAGCATCACCCACGCCTCAAGTTCCTCGTGTTCGGTGTCACCGTTGAACCAGATGCGCGCGGTGTCGGCGTGGTCATCCTCATCGGTGTCGAGCAGTTCCAGCTCGACAAAGCGGAACCACGGGTCACCCCGCTCCTCCTCTTCGTGTTCGGGGCGCAGCTCGACGCCGCTCGTCTCGCCCGCCTCGACATATACCTCGCGGCCGTCCCATGCCTCGTTCTCCAGCTCCAGCTCGAGCCAGTACCATCCCTCTTCCAGCTCGAACTCCTCTAGTAGGTACTCGCCGTGCGGAACTTCGTACTCGTCATAGATTTCATCGCCCAGTTGCAGCCAGCCCCACTGCCCGTCGAAGTCGTTGATGCTCCAGACCTTGAGCCAGCCGTAAGACTCGTCGCCGTTGTCGACCGCAGGGCCTTCCTGCCACTCGGTCTCGGCCATCGCGTTGCCGTCGCTGGCGATGTACTGGTAGGTGTGTTCGCCCTCCTCCAGCTCGTGGAGGGTGTGCACTCCTACCAGTACATTGCAAGTGACGGCGATGCGATGGCGGAGACTGAGTGGGAGGAAGGCCC
>PSPB01000067.1 GCA_003193815.1 Methanobacteriota archaeon | reverse complement strand
CTGGGCTACCTGCTGCTCACCTACGTTTTCACCGACCTCGGCTTCCTGCTCTTCAGCGGACAGGGCTACTTCGTGCGGACCAAGCTGTTCGACACTATTGCCGAGGCGCAGCCGCCGACGTTCGCGAACTTCGTTTTCTCCTTCGGCCTCGTCTCGGTCTGGTTCGGCTTCTTCGGGCTTATCTGGATGGCGTGGCAGCTTTTCGCCAACCGGCTCTGGAAGAAGGACTACCTCCTCATCCTCATCTGGGCGGCCGTCGCGCTCTACATGGCGCAGTCGGCAATTCGCTTCATCTTCAACGCCACGCCGGTCATGGCACTGCTCTCGGGCTGGGTCACTTGGCTGCTGATTGAGCGCGCCGGCTTCGGCGACGTCCTTGAGGCGTGGCGCCACTACTGGGGCCGCCACGGACCGACCATCCTGTTCCTCGCGCTCGGGTCGCTGCTGGTCGGCTTCCTGACTTTCTTCACGGTCGGCCCGCTAGTCGGCTTCCTCGTCGGAATCCTGCTGCTGGCACTGATGCTCTCCATCGGCCACATGGCGGCGGGCGAGGACCAGTACAGCCTGCGCGACCGGCTGAGCGGATTGCGCCGCGCCTTCGAAATCAAGCGGCCCGCCGTCGCGTTTGTCGTGGTGGGGCTGCTGCTACTGCCCAACGCCTTCTACGGCTACGATGCCGCGGTCCCCTACGATGACAAGAAGGACCACGACACCGGCGTCTACGATTTCTTACGCTACTCGCTGCTGCGGCCGGAGGAATACCAGTATGACCAGCGCAACAACATCTCGCTCTACCCCGATGGCGTCAGCGGCATGTACAACCGCACGGGAGCATGTAATCTAGCCGCGTATACTACTAAAATTGATTGTGAATCCAATAGTGGACGTTGGTCTGCCAGCCCGATCTGGTATATGGGCATCACCGGCCCCTCGTTCCCCGCCAGCTACTGGATAGACGGGCTGGAGTGGCTGGCGGAGCAGGATACCGAGTTGCCGCAGGAGGACCGCCCCGGCTTCATCTCGTGGTGGGATTACGGTTTCTGGGCCATCGACATTGGCGAGCACCCGACCGTGGCCGACAACTTCCAGTTCGGCTACCAAATGGCGGGCAACTTCATCACCGCGCAGTCGGAGGAGGATGCGCTGGCGCTGCTGCTCTACCGGCTGGTCGAGCCCGAAGTGGACCGCGAGAGCGACCGCTTCCCGCCCGCGATTCGCGAAATCATGCTCACCTACTACTCTGAGGATAACGTCACGGCGCTCGAGCAGATTATCGCCAACCCCGGCGAACAGGTGCCAGAGGGCGAGGATATCAACAAGCGCAACGCGGCGATTCGCGCCGGGCGGCCCGTCCTGGCGTCCGCCTCCCTCGCCGTACTGGCGGACGCAATCTACGATGTCGAGCAGGCGACCGGCCACTCGATTCGCTACTTCGGCGCCGACACACGCCTCATGCCCTACTCGGCCGAAAACACCGGCATCTTCTACGCGCCAGTGACGCTGGCAGACTACGAGCTGAACGACTTCGTCGCGGTGAGCCTGGGGCTCTCTAACGGCCAGACCGTGACCTACGAGGAGGCGGACGAGCTGCTGCGGAACGACCCCACCCTCACCGTCACTTCGCAGACGCTGGACTACAAACAGCGCTTCCTGAACAGCATGTTCTACCGCGCCTTCATCGGCTGGTCCGGGCCTGATATCGGCCGCGAGGCGACCGACGGCATCCCCGGCATCAGCGGCGAAATCGGCGCCGACACCAGCCTGCTACCGCTCCCCGGCTGGGGGCTGAAGCACTTCAAGCTGGCGTACGCCAACAACGGCCTGCGCATCCTGAAATACTACGACGGCGCGACCATCAACGGCGTCGTGCAGACCGAGGAGGGGGCACCAATCCCCAACGCGACCGTCACGCTCCTCGACGAGGGCGGCACGCCGCACGACTCGGTCGTCACCGACGCGCTGGGGCGCTACAGCGTCGTCGCGACGGCCGGCAACCACACGCTGATGGTCTCGATGGGCGAGTTCGGCTCCGATATCGAGCGGGTGCACCTCACCTCCAACAACATCCTCGCCCGCGAGGTGGGCATCCTGATTTCGGAGGCACAGGCGACTCGCGCCACGCAACCAGAAATCCGCATCGACATAGAGGTCGAGGCGGCCAGCCTCAGCGGCGAACTCTACTGGGACGCCGGCGAACGCGAACCGATTGCCGGGATTCCAGTTACAGCAACCCAGACCGCGACGGGGCGCGAGTTCAGCGTCGACAGCGGCGCCGACGGCAGCTTCGCCTTCGACGCTATCGCGCCGGGCGAATACCGCGTCACGGCCGACCTGAACGGGCACGAGCTGGAGTTGGCGAACTACGAGGGCGTCGCCGGCCTGCAGGCAGACCAGTCGCTGGAGATTGACGGCGCAGTCGTCCCCGCCAGCGTGCTGGGGCTGATTGGCCCCGGCACCGGCTACATTCCTGGAATGGTCTCCTTCACGCTCGAGGACCACACCAACGGCACGCTGATGCAGCGCGAGGCGCTGACCGGCTTCCGCTTCGACAACCTGCTGCCGGGCAACTACACCCTGCGGCTCGCCAACGACAACAAGTTCAGCGAGTGGGACAACAACACTGTCGCCTTCACCCTCGCCGCAGGCAAGGAAAGTCACCACAACACTACCCTCACCGAGGGCACGCGCGTCAGCGGCGTCCTCAGCTGGCAGGGCGAACCGGTCGCCGACGAACATCTCTCAATCACCCACGTTGGCGGTCGGCACGCGACCGAAGTCACCAGCGACGCCAGCGGCTACTTCACAACCATCCTCCCCGCGGGAACCTACGACCTCTACGCGCTCCACTCCGACGCCAACGCGGCGTGGCTGGCGCGGATTGACAGCGAGGCGCCGGGCGGCCTGCTCGACGCGGCGATGCAACCAGCAGGCCGTATCACCGGCCTGCTCTTCAACGACCGTGACGGCGACGGAGAGTTCGAGGAGATGCAGGACGAAACCGTGGTGCGCGACGCCGAACTGCGCTTCGAATCGGTCAACGGCCGCGTCACCGTCCGCAGCGACAATCGCGGCGAATACGACGTGGGGCTGCCGCCGGGCGACTACACTGCCTACGCCAACTACATCGACATGGACGACAAGCTGGCGGGCCTCAAGCGCATGCAACTCGACTACGGGACCCTGCAGAGCGACCTGCCGATGTCGCCCGGGCACGACCTGTTCGTCATCCTCATCGAGGAACACCTCGGCATGGAAATGCCGATTTCGGGGCTCTTCACGCTCGACACCACCGCCGGGACAGTCTACACCTGGGGTGACGAGATGGCCACGATGGTTGCGCTGCCGTCCGGCAGCTACCAGCCCGCCATGCTGCGCGGCGGCTACGAACCGCTGCCGCCCAACGACAAGTACGACCACTTCGCGGCGGGCGAGCTCCAGTTCCGGCTGGTGCGCACACCAGTTACAGTCACGGGAACGGTCGTTTACGACGGCGTGCCGGTGCCCGGCGCGCAGCTCTCGTTCAGCCCGGCCGACCGCATCGGCGACTATTTCCTCAACTTTACCGCGGATGAGGAGGGTGGCTTCTCGGTCGAGCTCCCGCCGCACGAATACGTCTACAGCTTCACGTCCGATCTGGCGGGCCAGCGCTACTTCGCGCAGGGGTCGCTCACGCTGCCGCTCGCCGGTGCGCCGGTCAGCCTCGGTGAGGTCGCGACCCACCTGCTGCTGGAAGTGGGCGGCGGCGCGCTACATCAGGGCGAGCTGAAGGAGGGCGAAGTGCTCTTCACCAGTACTAGCGCGCCGTACGACGTAACGCGCCTCTTTGCGACCCGCTTCAGCGGCTATCACGGCTGGCTGCCGCCCGGAGAATACTGGGTCACCTTCGAGGGCGCGAGCGGCGGCTCGCATTACAGCCACCTCTCGACGCTCGACCTGTCGGCACCGGCGCTGCTACACGACCTGCCGCTGGCGCAGGGGCACTTCATCAACGGCGCGCTGATTTCAGAGCCGACCGGCGAATTGGTCGACGAAGACGTGACGCTGATGTTCATTTCCGAGCTGGGGACTGCTATTGCCCGCAGCAACGGCCTCGACGGCGACTACGGGCCGTTTGACCTGCAGCCGGGCAGCTACCAGCTCGAAATCACCCTGCCGGGCTTCCAGTCCTACAGCGCGCCGGTCGAGGTTACCGGCAGCTCCTACTTCAACGTCGACATGATTCCCGAAACACTGCCGCTGACGCTCAACCTGACCTACCGCGACGCCGACGGAGTGCTGCAGCCCCTCGCCGGAGTCGCGGCGACCTTCAGCCGTGAGGGCGGCTGGTCGCAAACGTGGACCAGCGACGCCAACGGCACCATCCAGCTACCGGAGATGGTTCCGGCACGCTACGACGTCAGCGTCGACGACTACCTCGACGACGGTGCCGACCAGTTCTACCTCGAGCGCACGCTGCGGCTGCGCCCCGGCAACGGCCACCAGTTCTTCGACTACCCCGCGACCTGGAAGGCGCGCTTCCAGGGCAGCGTCTTCTACGACCGCAACTTCGACGGAACCCCGGACGGCGACGAGCTGCTGGCGGGCGCGACGGTCGAAATCCGGCTGGGCACCGGCGAGTCGGTGCTGGAATCGCTGGAGACCGACGGCAGCGGCAGTTTCCTGATTTACCTCAAGCCAGACAACTACCTGCTGCGCGCCTTCTCCGGGAGCGGTACAGCCTACACGCTGATTGAATCACTGGACTTCAACAGCTCGCGCGACTACAACCTGTCGCTAGAGCGCGGAGTCGAATACGAATGGCACTTCGTCGCCAGCGACGATGGCAGCCCGGTAGCCTTCGACGACGTGCGCTTCCGCGCCGGCGACGAGCTGCTGCTGCACCTCGAGCCCACGGACGGGACGGTCACCACCATCCTGCCGCCGGGCGCATACAACCTCACGGCACTGCTGGAAGTCCTCGACGACTCGCCAGACCGCATCTTCGTGCTCGACGAGGCTATCGCGCTGGCGCTGGCCGACGACGGCAGCGCGACCACGCTCGAACTGGAGCGGCAGCTGCTGCGGGGCGCCGACGTCGCCGTCGACCGACACACGGCGCCAGCCGCCGTCGGGCAGTCGGTGAACTTCACCTTCAACTTCACCGGGACCGGCCACCTCACCACCACCTTCCAGGCCGAGGTAACAGGCAACGGGGAGAACTGGACAGCCATCTTCCGGGCGCCTGATGTGAGCGTGGGGCCGGGCGAGAGCCGCGAGCTGGTGCTCGACATCACGCCGGGCGACGGTGTTATTCCCGGCGTCTACCGCAACTTCAATGTCCGCTTCTTCTGGGAAGGGCAGGAACTCTACGACGACGTCAGCTTCGACTTCGAGCTGGAAGTGACGCCGACCGAGCGGCCACCGCCCGACTTCAGCATCAGCGAAGTGACCTGGGCGCCCGACAACATCGAGCCCGGGACCGAGGTTACGTTACAGGCGACCGTCGCCAACACCATTGCCGGCTCGGGCGAGCAGTTCCCGCAGGTCGGCTTCTACCTTAACGACGAGCTGATTGAGATGACCAGCGCCGCCTTCGACGGCGAGGGCGAGTCGGTGGTCGAGGCGACCTGGGTCGCCAGCGAAGGTGTCCACAGCTTCCGCGTCGAGGTCGACCCGGAGGAACTCTTCAGCGAGCAGGACGAGACCAACAACGCGAAGCCGCTGGTGCTGACGGTCGAGGCGGCTGCGGAAGAGGTGGAGGACTTCCCGTGGGTGATGACTTTCGTGGTCGCGACGCTGCTGCTGACCATCGCCTACTTCGCGCTCAGGCTGCGGCGCTGAACAGCGGTTCCGAATACCGCTTCAGGTAATCGTGAGGTCCTTGACTTCGTAGTTCTCGGCGTGCTTGTCGATGTACTCAATCAGGTCCGAAACGTGCGGCGACTCAAGCATGATTTCGCCACTCTCGTGGTCCACGATTCGGAAGGGCATACCGCCCCCTGACTTGATATCTATTTATCAGTTTCGAATTTGCCCCAACGCCTTAACCCTGCGGCGAATTAGGCCGGCGTGAAACAGTACCTGGAGCTGGTTGAGGAGGTCCTCGACCGCGGAACGCGCAAGCAGAACCGCACCGGCGTCGACACCATCTCGGCGTTCAACGTCAACTACGCCATCGACCTGGCGGAGGGGTTCCCGCTGTTGACAACCAAGGAGATTTCGTGGAAAAACATCGTCGTCGAGAACCTCTGGTTCCTCTCGGGCGACCGCCACATCGGGCTGCTGCAGAAGCATGGCTGCAAGTTCTGGGACCCGTGGGCCGACGCGGAGGGTTTCGTGCCGAGCGCCTACGGCAATTTCTGGCGCCATTTCCCGGTCCACGCCGAAGGGGAGACGGGGTTCAACGACCAGGTGCGCTACGTGCTGCGGACGCTGCGCGAAAACCCGGCGAGTCGCCGCATGGTAATTTCAGCCTGGGCGCCCGGCAACGCACAGCAGAGCCAGCTGCCGCCGTGCCACCTGATGTTCATCTTCAACGTGCAGTATGACGCCGACGGCGAGCCGTACCTCTGCCTGCATCTGACGCAACGCAGCTGCGATGTGGCGCTGGGCGTTCCGTACAACATCGCCGGCTACGCCTTCCTGCTCTCGCTCTTCGCGCATCTGGCGGGGATGCGGGCCGGCACCTTCGGCCATTCGCTGGTTGACGCGCACATCTATACTGCCAAGCCGGACGGCTCGATGGCCGAATACAACCACGTTCCCGGCTTGCACGAGCAGTTGCAGCGCGAGCCGCGGCAGCTACCGCGGCTCGCTATCAGCCCCGACCTCAAAACGCTGGACGACGTGCTGGCGCTTTGCGACGCCGACCTCGACGATATCCTCGGCGCGTTCCGGCTCGACGGCTACGACCCGCAGCCGGCGATTTCCTTCAAGGTCGCGGTGTGAGCGGGACCATCCTGGCGGCGGTCTCGCCCGACTGGGTTATCGGCCGCGACGGCGGGATTCCGTGGCATTATTCGGGCGACCTGCGGCGGTTCAAGCGGCTGACGTTGGGCCACACCATCATCATGGGGCGCCGCACCTGGGAATCGCTGCCGCG
>PSPB01000066.1 GCA_003193815.1 Methanobacteriota archaeon | reverse complement strand
TCATCCCACCCTACGGCCGGCCTGCCGCAGCCACTATACCTGCACGCTACTGCCTCGATATGGCCTGCCGCGCCTGCACGACCGCCCCGGTCCTCGACCGTCGCTATTCGGGTGAGCGTCTCTGCCAGCGCCATTTTGTCTCTGCAGTGGAAAAATCGGTGCAACGTGAATTGCGCCAGCAGGTCTCCGCGCTCGAGGCCAGCGGCGAGCCGCTACAGCGCATTGCGGTTGCGCTCTCGGGTGGCAAGGACTCGACGGTCGCGCTGCGACTGGTGCAGGCATGGGCTGTGCAGCGCAGGCTGGAGTTGGTCGCGCTGGCAATTGACGAAGGCATCGCTGGCTACCGCGCCCCAGCGCTGGAGTGCGCGCGTCGCGGCTGCGACGTGCTGGGCGTCGAGCTGCGCGTCAGCAGCTACCGCGACCTGGTCGGCATGGGCCTTGACGAGTTGCTGCAGGCGCAGCCCTCGGCGGGGTCGCCCTGCTCGCCCTGCGGCATCCTGCGCCGCCGCGCGCTGAACTTCGCCGCACGCGATGCAGGGGTCGACGCGCTGGTGCTGGGGCACAACCTGGACGATTGCGCGCAGACGGTACTGATGAACCACGCGCGTGGCGACGTGGCGCGGCTGCAGCGCATGGCACCGCACCTGCATCGGCAGCCGGGAATGGTGCCGCGGCTGCTGCCACTGCGCCGCATCCCCGAGCAGGAAGTCTACCTGCTGGCGCTGCTACAGGGTTGGGAGTTCCACACTGGCGACTGCCCGCACGCGGCGGCGGCGCAGCGCAACCTGTTCCGTGACCTGCTGCTGCAGCTGGAGCAGGCGCAGCCGGGGACGCGCCACGGACTGCTGCGCGGGATGGATCGCATGCGCGAAAGCCTCGAGGCGCCGCAGCCGCTGGCGCGCTGCCCCACCTGCGGCGAGCCGGCCGGCGGCGCGGGCGAATGCCAGTTTTGCCGACGTTTCGGAGCGTTCGCGGTCTAGTCGGCGGGAGTCTCGGCCGCCAGCCCCAGCAGCTGGAACGCGGCCATAACCAGCGAGTGGCGGATGGTGCCGTCGGCAATCAACCCGGGGATATCGCCAAGCGTCTGCAGCTCCACTTCGAGGTCCTCGCCCGGGTCGAGCGACTGCGTCCCGTCGGGTGTTACCCCCTGGATGACGATGGTGTGGCAGCGGTTGGTGTGGAAAGCGGGGTTGGGTGAAACAGACCCGAGGTACGAAACTTCGCCGCCGGCGTAACCCGTCTCTTCTTCGAGTTCGCGCACAGCAGCCTGCTCGGGGGTTTCGCCCTCCTCGATGACGCCGCCCGGAATCTCCAGCTCCACCTGCTGCGTCCCGAAGCGGTATTGCCGAATCATCACCACTTCGCCCGCCTCTGTAAGAGGGATGACGTTGACCCAGTCGTTGCACTCGAGCAGGTAGAAGCTCAGGTCCTTTCCGGTGCGAGGTGAGGTCGCCTGCACCTCTTTGACGCGGAAGATGCGGAACTGGCCACGCTCTTCAGCTTCGCCGGTTTTCCACTCCTCGGGGCTCAAACGATGGCCGCGAGGGTGATGAAGAAAATCAGGTCCTGCCCGCCCAGCGCGTGCGATTCCGGGTTTGTGCCGTAGGCGTCCTGCGCAGGGATGCGCACCGCCAGCGTCTGCCCTTCGCGCATGCCGACCAGCTTGTTGTCGAAGCCGGGAATCATCTGCCGCCCGTCCTGACAGTTATCGTCGGGGACTCCGGTCGCCTCGCAGCCGACGTTGGGCGCCGTTAGCAGGTCGTAATGCTCGCTGGCGGACCCCTTGCGCGGGTAGTCTGACTCGAAGATGGACTCGATATTGGTGTCGAACAGGATGCCGTCGCTGGCCTGGATTCCGGCGTACCAGACGTCGACAGAGTCGCCGCGCTGGGTGGTGTTGCCAAACTCCCCGGAGGCGTTGACGTAGAGCCGCAGGCTGGTCGAGGTGGCGGGGTCACCCTGCGAGCTGACGCGTAGCGTCGCGTAGAGCAGCCCGGCGTTGGGCGAAGTGACGTGCACCAGCAGCGGCAGCTGCTTGCCCGAGGCGACGTCGACCGATTCGAAGCCCGCCTCGACGGCGATGTCGAAGCCGCCATCGTTGGACTGGACTGCGACGTCGAAGCTGTCACCGTGCGAGCCAGTATTGTGCACCACTAGCACGAAGTCGCTCTGGCCTCCCTGACCGGTCACGATAGTCTCCTGCAGGAATTCAGCCTCGACGCCGTAGGTGATGGTCGGCGCATCCTCGGGAATCAGGAACAGCACCACCCCGGCGAAGACGCTGACAATCATCAGCGCGCCGAGCGCGAGCGCCACCGTCGGCCGGCCGCCTTGCAGGGTCGCGGTCCGTTCCGGCTTCTTTCCCTTGCGAATCCGTCGGGGTGCCATGGTGCCGCGCTACAAAACCGCTTTACATAAGGCTGGCGCTCTGCCGCTGTGATGTGGAGCCTCGACTGGCACTGGCTCGCCTGTACCGGTAGCGAGCAGCGCGACTACCTCGAGCGGATGCTCACCTGCTCCGTCGCCAGCCTCGCGCCGGGCGAGACGGCGCACGGGCTGCTGCTGTCGCGCACCGGCCGCACGCTGGGCGAGCTGTGGCTGCTCGCCGACGAAGACCACACGCTCGCCGGAATCGCCAGCGGCGGCGAGCCGGTCATCGCGGAGCTGGAGAAATTCGTGCTCGCGGCTGACGTTGCCATCGAGCGCCTCGGCTGGGCGACCGTCGCCGAGCAGGCGGCGGTCGCCGACGGCTGGACCTCGGACGGCGACAACGTGCGCTTCCGGGCGCTGCTCGGCCAGTCGGTCACCGCCGGCCCCGGCCTCACGGCCGACGGCGACCCGCAACTGGCGCAGCTGGCGCGGCTCGCCGCAGGCATCCCCGACTGGGACGCCGAAGGCGTCGCGCGGCGCAACCCGCTCGTGGTGGGGCTCGGTGCGCTGGTGCCGGCCGAGGCGGGCTGCTACCCCGGGCAGGAAGTTGTTTCGAAGCTGCGGAACATGGGCGGGCTGCAGCGCCGGCTCACGCGGCTGCAGCTCTCGGCGCCCGTGGAGGCCGGCACCCCGCTCGAGCGCGACGGAAAGCCGGCCGGCGAGGTGACCAGCAGCGTGCTGCAACCCGACGGGAGCGAGCTGGCGCTCGGTTTCGTGAAGCGGCCGCGCGAAGGCGAGCGGCTTGTGGCGGGCGACGCGCAGGCACTGGTGCTGGGGCCGGGGCTGCTCGACGACCTGCCGTTCTAGCGGCGGCGGTGGCGCGAGCGCGAAAACATGGCGCGCAGCGTATGTCGCCAGATAGCGGGATTCTCGCGCATGCGGCGCAGCGAGTAGGCGTACCACTCCGACCCGAACGGGATGTAGTAGCGGACGCGGTGCCCTGAAGCCAGAAGTTGATCGAGCGTCGCCTCGACCGGCACCCCCGAGAGCGCCTGGAACTCGTAGCGGTCGGGCGCGACCCCCAGCTCGGCGACCAGCGCCTCGCAGCCCTCGATGAGCCAGAGGTCGTGCGTCGCGAAGCAGGCGTAGCTGCCCTGCTCGAGCAGCTGCCGCGCGACCGCCATGAAGCTGTCGCGCACCTCCTGGAATTCCTGGAACGCAATCGCCTCCGGCTCGACGTAGGCGCCCTTGCAGATGCGCACGTTGCTTTCCGCCCCCGCCAGGCCCCGCGCATCCTCCAGCGTGCGGCGCAGCGACGCCTGCAGGACGGTGCCGCAGCGCGGGTAGTATTCGCGGGCGCGGTGACACATCTCGAGCGTCGCCTGCGTGATGCTCGAGTCCTCCATGTCGAAGCGCACGAAATTGTCGAACTCGCGCGCGCGGTCAAGGATGGCCGCAAGGTTGTCCCAGCAGAGTTCCGGGTCGATGCGCAACCCGAGCGCAGTGAGCTTGAGCGAGACGTTGCAATCCGCTCCGCTATTGGCGATGCCGTCCAGCGTCTCGAGGTAGGCGTCGCGGAACCGCAGCGTCGCCTCCGGTGCGCGGACTTCCTCGCCCAGCACGTCGAGCGTCCCGGCGAAGCCCTGCGTGTTCAGGTGTTTCGCCAGCGCAAGGCCATCCTCGAGCGAGTCGCCCGCGACGTAGCGCGCTGCGACGCGGCCGATAACGAAGCGCGGCATCCATGACGCGCTGCCGACCACCAGCCTGTCAAGCAGTCCCATGTCCCCGCAGCGGGAGCGGGAATAAAGCAGTAGCCGGTTTATACTCACGCGAATGGGCGAGCGATGGCCCCGGCGACGATTACCTGCCGCGACGGTGAACTCGCCG
>PSPB01000065.1 GCA_003193815.1 Methanobacteriota archaeon | reverse complement strand
GTGGTCGGCTACGAGCAGGCCGCCAAGATTGCCAAGGCGGCGCACGCGTCCGGGCGCACCGTGCTGGAAGAAGCGCTGGAGCTCACCGACCTGCCCGAGCAGGAGCTGCGCGAACTGCTCGACCCAGCGGGAATGGTCGCGCCGGCGGGCTAAACCCGCCCCGCGACCAGGCTCTCGATGACTGCCGGGTCTGCCAGCGTGCTGGTATCGCCCAGGTCGCTCACGTCGCCGCTGGCGATGCTGCGCAGGATGCGGCGCATAATCTTGCCGCTGCGCGTCTTCGGCAGCCCGTCGGTGAACTGGATTTTCCCGGGCGCCGCGTGCGGCCCGATATCGGCGCGCACCTGCTTCACGATTTCCGCCTGCGTCGTATCGGTGGGCGTCTGCCCGGTGCGCAGCGTCACGAAGGCGTAGATGGCGTTGCCCTTGATGTCGTGCGGATAGCCGACGACGGCCGCCTCGGCGACCGCCGGGTGGCCGCCGATGGCGCCCTCGATTTCGGCGGTGCCAAGGTTGTGGCCGCTGACGATGATTACGTCGTCGACGCGGCCGGTAATCCAGTAGTAGCCGTCCTCGTCGCGGCGGCAGCCGTCGCCCGAAAAGTATTTGCCGGGGAAGCGCGCGAAGTAAGTTTCGAAAAATCGCTCCGCGTCGCCGTAGATGGTGCGCATCTGCCCCGGCCACGACTCCGCGATGCAGAGATTGCCAGCGACGTCGTTGCCCTCGAGCAGGTTGCCGTCGTCGTCGACCAGCGCCGGCTTGATGCCGAAGAACGGTAGCGTGGCGCTGCCGGGCTTCGTGGGAGTGGCGCCCGGCAGCGGCGTAATCAGGATGCCGCCCGTTTCCGTCTGCCACCAGGTATCGACGATGGGACAGCGCTCTTCGCCGATGGTTTCGCGATACCACATCCACTCCGGCTCCTTGATGGGCTCGCCGACGGTGCCGAGCAGCCGCAGGCTCGAGCGGTCGTGCTGCTGCGGCCACGCGTCGCCCTCCTTCATCAGCGCGCGCAGCGCGGTCGGCGCGGTGTAGAAGATGTTGACGCGATGTTTGGCGACCACCTGCCAGAAGCGGCCGAAGTCGGGGTAGTTGGGCACGCCTTCGAACATCAGCGTCACGGCGCGGTTGGCGAGCGGCCCGTAGATAATGTAGGAGTGGCCGGTAACCCAGCCGATATCGGCGGTGCACCAGTATACTTCCCCTTCGTGGTAGTCGAAGATGTAGTGGTGGGTCGTCGCTACATAGACGAGATAGCCGCCGGTGGTGTGCAGCACCCCCTTCGGCTTGCCGGTACTGCCGGAAGTATAGAGAATGAACAGCGGGTCCTCAGCGTCCATCGCTTCCGGGGCGCACTCGGCGCCAGCGGCTCCGAGTGCGTCGTGCCACCAGACGTCGCGCCCTGCCTTCATCGCAACCGCGCCGCCGGTCCGCCGTACCACCAGCATGTGCTCGACGCTCGGCGTCTGCGTGACCGCCGCATCGGCGTTGGCCTTCATCGGAATGTCGCTGTGGGTGCCGCGCACGCCGGTGTCCTGCGTGATGATGAGCTTGCACGCAGAATCATTGATGCGTGAAACCAGGCTGTCGGCCGAGAACGCACCAAAGACGATGGAGTGCACCGCGCCGATGCGCGCACACGCCAGCATCGCAATCGCCAGTTCGGGTACCATCTGCAGGTAGATGCAGACGCGGTCGCCCTTGCTGACGCCGAGCGCCTTCAGCGCATTGGCGGCGCGCTGCACCTCGGCATGCAGTTCCGCGTAGGTGAAGCTTCGGCTCTCGTCAGGGTCGTTGCCCTCCCAGATGATGGCGGTCGCGTCGCCGTGCCCCGCCTCGACGTGGCGGTCGACGCAGTTGTAGCAGGCGTTGAGCTTTCCGCCCTCGAACCATGCGATTTTCGCTGTGTGGTAGTCGCAGTCGCGTACGCGGTCCCACTTGCGCGACCAGCTGATGCGCTCCGCTTCCCCGGCCCAGAATCCTTCGGGGTCGGCGACCGAGCGGTCGTAGAGCTCGCGGTATTCTGCAAGGCTGGAAATGTGCGCCCGTTTCGACGCTGTCTCCGAAGGGGGGAATACCTGCACCATCGTTCTCACCGCGGAGCAGAGCAGCTTCGCGCCGCTTAAGAAGCGTGCGTCGCGCAAATAGCATAACCGGCCGTCGCTGCCGCGCCGTGCAGCAATGCCTGAAATGCGGCGCTCCGCCGCCGCTCGCGCGCAGCATGTGCCACGCCTGTTTCAGCGCCGCCCATAGCCCGGCCGAGTTCCCGCAGGCGGTGCAGGCCATCTGCTGCCGCCATTGCTCGGCGCGCGAAGTGCCGGGCGGCTGGGAGCTGCACGACTCGCCGGCGGACGCGGCTGGCGCGGCGCTGCGCGGGGCGCTGGCGTGGGCGGATGGCCTGACGGGGAACCAGCTCGATTTCGAGCTGCGCGAGCTCGACCCGCACCGCTTTCGCGCCGATGGCAACGTGAGCGGCAGCCTTGACGGCGTCGCGCTCGAGCAGCGCTTCGAGCGCGACATCTTGCTCGAGTTCCGCGCCTGCACTAGCTGCTCGCGGCAGGCGGGCGGCTACTACGAGGCGACGCTCCAGCTGCGGACCCCCCGCGAGGCAGTGCTCAAGGTGGCGGTCGCGCGCGTCAACGCCGCGCTGGAAGAGGGCGCGCCGCAATTCTTCGCGACCGAGGACGGCCCGGTGCGCGGCGGGTATGATTTCCAGCTCTCGTCGACCGACCGCGCGCGGGCGCTCTCGCGCGCCCTGTTGCTGGTGATGGGCGGCGAAGTCAAGGAGACTTCATCGCTGGTCGGCCGCCGCGAAGGGCGCGACGTGCTGCGGCACACCTTCGGCGTGCGGCTGCCGCCAGTGCTGGCGGACGATGTCGTGCTCCACGACGGGACAGCGTGGCGCGTCGCCGCCATCGAGCGGCGACGCGCCCGGCTCCGCTGCGCGTCGGAATCGCGTCCGGACTGGAAGCCGAAGCTCTCCGAGCTGGAGGCGGCGCGGCGGCTGGGTGAGGAGCGCGAAGCGCAGGTGGTGAGCCGGCGCGGCCGCGAACTACAGCTGCTCGACCCGTTTACGCTGCACACGGTTGAGGCGCGCGCGCCCGCGGTGTGGGACGGCAGCGTGGGTGCGGTGCGCGACGGCGGTGACACATTTTTCCTGTGGGAATAGCACGGTTCGGAGCACATGCAAAATTCCGTACCAGCCCCTTAATATAGCTCGCAGGGCTCGAAATAGACGGTGAATACCATGAATTCCCGCTACGCACAGGGCTCCAGCTTCCTGCTGGCGCTGATGCTTGCCGCCGGCCTGCTCCCCGCAGTGCTCGGCGAGGAAGGTGGCTCCGACAACGGCTATCTGGAAATCTGGGTCGAGAGCGATTTCGATGACCAGTGGGGTGACCTCTACATTGGCGATGACTTCATCGATGAATACTGGATTGAGTATAACGAATCGGCGTACCTGCTCGACACCCTCGAGCTGGACGCGGGCGACTACGTCGTCACGCTCGAGCTGGCGAACGACGCCAGCAGCCAGGAAGAGGCGACGGTCACGGCCAACCACACCAGCGATGTGCTGCTGGTGCCCGAGTTGGAGAACCACGCGCCGACGCTCCACGAGCCGTGGGTGACGCCGCAGGAGGGCAGCTCGGATTCCAATTTCACCTTTCAAGTCTATTACCGCGACGCCGACAACGACGCGCCGCATTACGTCAAGCTGCGGCTCGATAACGCCGAGAACACCTTCCATCTGGAGAAGGACGACGAGTCGGATGACTACGTCGAAGGCGTCTGGTATCGCCGCACTCTCACCGACCTCGAGGAGGGTGTGCACTCCTACCAGTACATTGCAAGTGACGGCGATGCGATGGCGGAGACTGAGTGGGAGGAAGGCCCGTGGGTCGACAACGGTGACAAGGATTACGGCTGGCTCAAGGTCTGGAGTATCAACGACTTCGACGGGCAGTGGGGCTGGCTGCAACTGGGCGACGAAATCTATGACGAGTACGAAGTTCCGCACGGCGAGTACCTGCTCGAGGAGTTCGAGCTGGAAGAGGGCTGGTACTGGCTCGAGTTGGAGCTGGAGAACGAGGCATGGGACGGCCGCGAGGTCTATGTCGAGGCGGGCGAGACAAGCGGCGTCGAGCTGCGCCCCGAACACGAAGAGGAGGAGCGGGATGACCCGTGGTTCCGCTTCGTCGAGCTGGAACTGCTCGACACCGACGAGGATGACCATGCCGACACCGCGCGCATCTGGTTCAACGGTGACACCGAACACG
>PSPB01000064.1 GCA_003193815.1 Methanobacteriota archaeon | reverse complement strand
TTTCGTGACGCGTATCGACGTGTAGTTGGGCATAAGCCATACTGGGCAGTGCCGTATAAAAATGTATGCAATATGTATTATTATGCAATATGCATACAGAAATCAGGGTGCGTCGGTCGGATCCCAGCTAGTGCGCAGGTTCTCGTCGAGCGAGTTGAGCCGATGCATGTCCTCCGCGGCAATCTCGAAGTCGAAGACGCGCGCGTTCTCCTCAATCCGGGCCGGGGTCACCGATTTCGGGATGGTCACGACCTGGTGCTCAAGGCACCAGCGCAACAGTAGCTGCGCCGGGGTGCGGTCGTAAACGGCGGCGATTTTTTTTAAATACGGGTCATCGAGCTTCAAACCCTTCGTGAGCGGGCTGTATGCCTCGAGCTGGATGCCATGCTCGCGGCAGAAATCGAGTAGTTCCGACTGGAACGTGAAGGGCGAAAACTCGACCTGGTTGACCACCGGCACGACTTCGCAGCTGGCGAGCAACTCCTCCAGATGGCGCACGGTGTAATTGCTGACGCCGATGGCGCGGCACTTGCCCTCACGATAGAGCTGCTCCAGCGCGCGCCATGACTCGCCGCGCAACTCCTCGACCGGCCAGTGAACGAGATACAGGTCGACGAAGTCCAACCCGAGCCGGTTCAGGCTCGCGTCGCACCCCGCCAGCGCCTGCTCGAAACCGTGGTCACGGTTCCAGAGCTTGGTCGTCACGAACACCTCGCCGCGCGGGACGCCGCTCTCGCGCAGCGCCTCGCCGACGGCATGCTCGTTGCGGTAGACGCGCGCGGTGTCGATGTGCCGATATCCGGTCTCGAGCGCGTGCAGCACCGCGTCGTGCGTCTCCTCGCCGGGCTCGGCCTGGAAAACGCCGAAACCGAGCGCTGGAATCCCGACGCCGTTGTTGAGCGTGAAGCAGGAACGCAAGTCCATGTCACCGAGTGCGGCACCGCTATTTGGGTGTGTAGCCGATTGATAGCCGACCGCAGTTTACTTTCCCAAAACCAGCGCCAGCAGCGCGTCGTGTAGCACGCCATTGCTCGCGATGCATCCCACGCTGTCGGGCGTCCATGGCCCGCCCGACAGGTCGCTGACGTGGCCGCCCGCCTCGGAGACCAGTATGATTCCGGCCGCGATGTCCCACACTTTTGCGCCCGACACGACGTAGCCGTCATACCTGCCCGCACCGACGTAGGCGATGTCGAGCGCGGCGGAGCCGGTGCGTCGCGTCGCGCGGGAAATGAGGCAGAGCTTGTCCCACACCGAGCTAACCAGCCGGTAATCGGCTCCGTCACGGTCGTAGGGGAACCCGGTCGCGAACAGCCCGTTCACGAATTTCGCGTTCGCTGTTACCGACAGCTGGCGCCGCTCGCCACCCGACTCGAACCAGGCGCCCTCCCCGCGGGCAGCACTGAAAAGCTCGTCGGTGAAGGGATTCGCAATTGCGCCGGCGGTGACTTCGCCGCCCTCCAGCAGCGCCAGCGTGCTGCAGCAGTGCGGAACCGCGTGCGCGAAGTTGGTCGTCCCGTCAATCGGGTCGACGACCCAGGTGCGGTCACCCGCACGGCCATCGCGCTGCGTACCCTCTTCAGCGCGGATGCCATCCTGCGGCCGCTCGCGCTCGAGCAGCGCCACGACCACCGCTTCCGCGGCGCAGTCAGTCTCCGTCACAAGGTCGACCGGCCCTTTCATTTCAACGCGCTGCGGGCGGCCGAAGCCGGCGCGGATGACCTCCGCGCCGGCCTTCGCGGCGGCGGCGGCGACCTGCATGTCAGTCAGCGACACAGGTGCTCAATGACGCCTTCGAAGAGCGGCCGCCCGTCGCCCGGCCCGTCGGGGTTGCGGCCGTTGCTGGCCCAGTCGGAGTGCTGCCAGCCGTGGAACACCCGCTCGGGGTGCGGCATCATCCCCAGCACGTTGCCGCGCGGGTTGGTGATGGCGGCGATGTTGCCGGGCGCGCCGTTGGGATTCCAAGGGTAGCCGGCACCGGTGTTGCCTTCCGGGTCACAGTAGCGAAACGCCACCTGCCCCGACTGCTCAAGCGCCGCGAGCTGGTCATCGGGCAGCTGCAGCTTTCCCTCGGCGTGCGCGTTGGGGATTGCGATAACCTGTCCGCGCGCGTAGCGCGAAGTGAAAGGGGAGCCACCGTTGCCCTCGACCTTCAGCATCACCGTGCGGGCTTCGAAACGGTTCGAGTCGTTGGTGTGCAGCACCGCCTCGGGGCCTTCGCTCAGGCCGTCCGGAGTGCCCGGCAGCGCACCGGTCTCGACCAGTATCTGGAAGCCGTTGCAGACCCCCAGGACCGGAGCGCCGGAATTTATATACTCATCGAGCGAATCGCGCAAGCCCGCCCGCAGCCGTGCGGCGAAGATTGCGCCGGCACGCACGTAGTCCCCGGCGGAGAATCCGCCCGGCAGGAAGAGCGCGTCGTAGTCAGCCAGTTTGCGGTGCGGCTTTGCCTCGCCCAGCAGCTGCTTCAGGTGCACCTGTTCGGCGTTGCAGCCGAGCTGACTGAACGCCGCTGCCGCCTCGTCCTCGCAGTTGGTGCCCTCGATGCGCAGCACCGCGATGTTGAGCTCCTGTGGGGAAGTCATCGTCCGCCGATGGTGGCAGCCGTAAAAAGCTAGTCCAGCCCGGGAAAGAAAATCGGGATTTCGCGCTCCGCGCTCTCTGCCGAGTCGGAGCCGTGGACCACGTTCTCGTCCATCACCAGCCCGAAATCGCCGCGGATGGTCCCCGGTGCCGCCTGTGCGGGGTCGGTCGCGCCAATCAGCTTGCGCGCCAGCGCGACCGCGCCGGTCCCTTCCCAGACAGTCGCGACGACCGGCCCGGAGTGGATGTAGGTGAGCAGGCTGTCGTAGAACGGCTTGCCCTCGTGCTCGGCGTAAAGCGCCTTCGACTGCGCCTCGCTCACGGCGAGTCGCTGCATTGCGGCCATCTGCAGGCCGGCGTCCTCGAAGCGTTGCAGGATGCGCCCGGCGAAACCGCGGCGCACCGCGTCCGGCTTGAGCATCACGTAGGTGCGTTCGCTCATTTCTTCGCCTTGCGGGCCTTCCCGGTCCACTCGGTGCGCCCCGGCACCCGCTTCAGCTCAATCAGGTTCCGGCGGCACTTGGAGCTACAGAAATCGAAGGTCTGTCCGGTCTTGCGGACGTAGAGCATGCCCGTTCCGGGCAGTATGCGCTTGTCGCAGAAAGAACAGTTTCGAAGTTCAGCCATGATTACCTCTTGCGGTCCAGCGCCTTCGCCTCTCGTGAAGAGTCCATCAGCAGCAGCATGTCGCCGACCTCGATTGGTCCCAGCACGTTGCGCCGGATGATGCGGCCGCGGTCATCGCCGTCGAGCACGCGCACCTTTACGGAGCTCGCCTCGCCACGCATGCCGGTGCGACCCAGCACCTCGACTACCTGCGCCGGAACGCCCTCTATCATGCCTTCTGCGCGGCGGTAATCGCCTTCGTGACCTCTTCGAGCGAGGCCTTCTTCTTGCCGATATTCGAAATCGCCACCGCGGCGGTCGGCACCTTGAGGCCGGACGCCTTGCCCAGCTCCTCCTTGGAGGGGACGTAGGTGTAGGGTATCTGCTTCTCGGCGCAGAGCATCGGCATGTGCGCCATGATTTCGGGCGGGCTGATGTCGAGCGCCATCACGACCAGCTTGGCCTGGCTGCGCTCGACGCGCTTCGTGACTTCGTTAGCGCCCTTGTGGATCTTGCCGGTGTCGCGTGCAGCCTCGACGGCCAGATACGCCTTCTCGCTCAGCTCCTTGGGAGCCTCGTATGTTACGTAAATCGGGTTTGCCATATTTCCTCCTTCGGACCGAAGTCCTCATTATTCACGGGGGCTGCGCGCCACGAAACGGGGCCTATTTAAGCATCCCCGGATGCGCCGCGCGTGGCACTCACCGTCTACACCACTGCCCCCGACGAGGAGACCGCCGAAAAACTGGCGCGCGGCGCGCTCGAAGCAGGCCTTGCCGCCTGCGTCAATTTCTGGCCGGTGCGGACGATGTATCGCTGGGAGGGCGAGCTGCGCGACGACACCGAGCAACTGCTGCTGCTTAAGTGCGGGCGCGAGAAATGGCCGCAGCTGGAGCAGTTCATCAAAGAAAACCACCCCTACTCGCTGCCCGCCATCGTCGCGCTGCCGTGGGAAGCATCGCACGCGCCGTTCCGCGACTGGGTCGAGGGAACATGAGCGACTACGACGTCGTCGTCTGTGGCGGTGGGCCGAGCGGTGCGACGACCGCTTTCTACGCCGCGCGGGCGGGGCTGCGCGTCGCGCTGGTCGACCGCGCGAAGTTCCCGCGCGACAAGGCGTGCGGCGGGCTGCTGACGCCGCGCGTGCTCAACGAGCTGCCGGAGCTGAAGCCGTTCATCGAGCCCGTTATCGAATGCGCTTCGCACGACGTTCGGCTCTATTCGCCTTCGCTGAAATACCGCATTGATTTCGATTTCGGCCCCCACACGCCGTGGAATGTCCGGCGCGAAATCTTCGACAATGCGCTGCTCGAGGCGGCGCGCGACGCGGGGGCCGAAGTCTTCACCGGCACCCGCGCCAGCAGCTTCGACTTCAACGGCGGCGTCACCGTCACGACCCCGCAAGGCGACCTTACGGCGCAAGTGGTGGTCGGCGCGATGGGACCGAACGACCCGCTAGCGCAGCTGATGCGCAAGGCGCGTGGGGTGGCGGCGTGGCACGACGGGGAAATCGGGACTGCGCTGATGTGGGAGCCCGAGGTGGGGCGCGATTTCATGGAGCACGCCTTCGGCGACAAACGGTCGCTGCTGGTCCACTTCCGGCCGGCCGGCATCGAGGGCTACGGCTGGGTCTTCCCGAAGGACACAATCCTGAACATTGGTTTCGGCGGTTACAATAGCACTATCAAGTCCATCAACGTGCGCGAAATCTGGAAAGGCTACCTGGAGCTGCTGCGCAACGACGGCTACTTCCCCGCAGGCGACCCGGACCCGCCGGTGAAGGGCGCGCCGCTGCCGCTCAGTGGCCCGCTGCGCGCGACGACTATGGAGCGCACGCTGATTGTCGGCGACTCGGCCGGGATGGTCTCGCCGCTCTCGGGCGAAGGCATCTACTACGGCATGCACGCCGGCAAGCTGGCGGTCGAGACCATCCAGCAGGCGCTGGCGACCGGCGACTTCTCGCAGAAGGCGCTCGACAGCTACCACCGCGCGTGGCAGCACGCCTTCGGGCAGGAGCTGCGCGACTTGGCGTTCTTCGCCAAGCTGGCGCTGAAGTTCCCCGAGCGGATGGTCTACTACGGCACCCGCGACCCGAAGATGTGCGAAATCTTCGCCGACCTGTTTCTCGGCGTGACCCCCGGCGGGCTCGGCAAGCGCAAGCCGGTCGCCCGCGCCCTGCGCAACGTCATCCGCTACCCGTATTTCGGTTGGGGTTGAAGATTTTCATCGGCTCCAGCACTCGCCGGCTGGCGCGGAAGCGGCCGCCGAAGCGCGCCTGCCCTTCGCGGATGAGCGTCGGCGCGTGGTCACGCTGGTAGGCTTCGAGCGCGGCGCGGTCACGCAGCCGATACTGGATGGTCCAGCGCACTTTTTCGCTATCTCCATTTTCATCCACTGCATCGCGATCGAGCCATTCGGCGCCGAGGAAGCCGTCGATTTTGAGGATGTGCGCGATGTGCGGCCGCAGCCACGCCGCGTATTCGTCGGCGACATCGGGGTCGACGGTGAGGTTGACTTCGTAGATTATCATGCGGCGAATATGCGCTCGACAATCCACGCCGCGTCGAACGGCATCAAATCTTCGTAGTTCTGCCCGATGCCGACGAACGCGATGGGGCGACCGATGGCGCTCGCTATCGAGAGCGCGGCGCCCCCCTTGGCATCGACGTCCAGCTTGGTCAGGATGACCGCGTCGATGCCGACCGTGGCATGGAACTGCCGCGCCTGCTCGACCGCGTCGTTGCCGGCGAGCGCATCGCCGACGAACATTACCAGGTCGGGCTTCGCGACGCGCTGGATTTTGGCCATCTCGTCCATCAGATTGGTGTTGGTCTGCATCCGCCCCGCGGTGTCTATCAGCACCACGTCGCGATGCTTCGCCTTCGCGTGCGCGACCGCGTCGAACGCGACGGCGGCCGGGTCGCCACCCGACTTGTGCGCGATGAACTTGCATCCCAGCTTTTGGGCGTGAATTTCCAGCTGCTCGATGGCGCCGGCGCGGAACGTATCGGCCGCCGCGAGCACGACGCTGCGCCCCTGCCCCTGCAGCCAGTGCGCCAGCCGCGCGATGGTCGTCGTCTTGCCGGTGCCGTTCACTCCGACAAAGGCGATTACCAGCGGGCCGTCGCTGCGGGTGAGCAGCTGCTGCGGGTCGAAGCTCTCGAGCGAAAGCAGCTCGATGAGGCTCGCCTTGAGGGCTTTCTCGATGGTCGGCGCGATTTCGCCCCGCGAGGCGACGCGCAGGCCAACCAGCCGCTGCTGCAGCTTCGCCTTCAGCGCCTCGACCACCTCCATCGCGACGTCGCTCTCAAGCAGCGCCAGCTCCAGCTCCCACATCACGTTCTCAAGATGCTTCGCCTGCACTACGGCGCCCTTCTCGCGCTCCTCGGGGCGATACGCTTCGTAGCTCAGGTCGAGCTGCGGCTCGATTTCAGCTTCCGCCTGCTTGCCGGCGCGCCGGAAGCGGTCGCGCAGCGACTTGAACATCAACGGCCTCCCGGGAGCAGGAAGTCGGAGCCGACCTCCTTCGCCGCCTCGGCCTTCGCATAGAGCGCCTCGGCGCGTTCGCGCAGCTGCGCGTGCTGCTGCTGCAGCTGCGCCAGCGACTCGCGGTAGTCGCGCGTCGCCTTCTCGACCTCATCCAGCCGCGACTGGAGCCGCTCGAGCGCTTGCTCGAGCGGCGCCTCCATGTAGACGCGCGAGCCGAGCCCGGTCAGCACCCGCTCCTTCGAGCCGAGGCTCGCAAAGAGCGAAGTGTTGTAGCCGACGGGGACCAGCATCTCGCGTCCCTCAGGCTCCTCCTGCAGTCCGTCGAGCGTCGTGCGCGCCTGCCAGATTTCGGCGCGCACCGCGGCGAGCGTCTCGAGCTGCGCCTCCCACGCGCGCACCTGCTGTTCGACCTGCGCCAGCGTATCCACGAGCTGCTTCAGCTCCGCCTCGTCATCGGACACGCGGCGCCATCCACCCCCGGATTAAAGCGCGATGTTGGGAAACCGGTGCCATTATATGCTGGAGCCATTCGAACAGGGCGGCTGTCGAAGGCTCTGCCGACACATGAAGTGGAGTGCAAACGGCCGCATAAATGACGCCTCTAGGGTCCCCGCCTGATTCGTGATGGATGGGACAACCCAGGCGTCGCACACGTCGCCCGGTCAGGGTCAGGGCCCGGATTAATGATGGTGCCCGTTACGACCGGGGGACACCCTTTTTTAGCGATAAGCGGCGCGGAACGCCGCGAGGAATTCCGCGAGCTCCCTGTCGGGCAGCGCGTCGATGCCGGCCGCCTTGGGCCGGCCGCCGCCGCCGAACCGCGCGCAGAGCGCGCCGGCGCCTTCCGGCGCTTCGAGCGGCGCGCGCAGCGAAACGCGCAGGTTGCCGTCGCCATTCGCGACCAGCACCGCGTGCGCGCGGTCGCGGGACGCCTGCGCCAGCCGGTTTCCCAGCGGGCCGGCGATGCGCTGCGCCCACGGCTCGGCCGGCAGCCGTAGCGCGGTGGCCGTCGCTGAATCGAGCAGCGATTGCGTGCCCTCGGCACGCGCGATGTCGACGCGGTAGCGGTCCCACAGTTCACGCGCCAGCAACTGGCGCGCGAACTCGAGCGAGTCGGCGAACGGCGCCAGCTCGCGGTAAAGCGCGTCGGGCGTGATGTGCAGGTCGGCGACGCGCAGGCCGTAGCTATTGTAGTTGAGCACGATGCCGAGCCGCCGCAGCGCCTCGGTCTCGTCGGGTGCGAGCTCCGCATCGGCGCAGAGCCGTGTCGCGAGC
>PSPB01000063.1 GCA_003193815.1 Methanobacteriota archaeon | reverse complement strand
CCCGGCCTGCTGCGCCTGCGCGAGAGCCGCGTACGCTGCGGGCGAAAGCCGCTCGTCAACCAGCGTCCCGTCCAGGTCGAAAAGCAGCGCCCGGACGCCTGCGGCGGGAAGCTCGGAGAGGGGTTGCATCGGTTCCCAATTAGCGGCAGGCTTAAGCGCCTTCCATTCGGCAACTGCCGTTAGACGCAGTTTTTTATAAGGAGTGGCGGTCGACGCGGCCCCGCTCGGACGGGGTATAAAGCATGGCACCCTCACTTTATGGCGCAGTCAAAAACCGGGCTAACGATGCCCTTGTGGAATCGCTGGACTATTGCAAGTGGGCGCTCCAGTCGGTTTCACGCTCGTTCGCGCTGACTATCCCGCTGGTCGAGGAAGCCCTGCTAGCGCCCATCATGGTCGGCTACCTCGAGGCGCGCATCCTCGATACGTTCGAGGACGACATCGGCAAGCGGCACGTCTCGCTCGAAGAGCGCGTCCACGCGATGAACGCCATCATGGAAATCCTGGAGCGACCTGACTCCCAGATGGCAAAGCGCAAGGCCAAGGAACTCGCGCGTGAAGCAGAAGACTGGGTGCAGGACGAACACTACCGCGGGCTGGTCAAGAACTTCGACAAGGTGCTGACAGTCCACCGTTCACTCGACGAGCGCACCAAGGCGAGCATGGTCCGCTGGATGCACGAGATGAACGCCGGGATGCAGAAATACCTGCAACAGCCCGTTTACTCATTCGAAGATTTAAACGAATACTGCTATTTCGTTGCCGGGACGCCTTCGGGCTTCCTGACGGAACTCATCCGCACTCGCGCCAAGAAATTGACGCCAAAAGCGTCGCAGGTATTGCAAGACAACGAGCGCGATTTCGGGCTGTTCCTGCAGAAGGTGAACATCATCCGTGACTTCCGCGAGGACATCCTGCAGAACGAGAAAATCTTCTGGCCCGGCTACCTCTTCGACAAGCACCAGCTCGAGCCGCAGGAATTATTGGACCCTGCCCACGAAAAGCAGGCGATGGAGATGCTCAACGCGATGGTCGACAACGCCGTGACACACGTCACCCCCGTGCACGACTACCTGACCGCAGTCCCCGACGAGTATGCCGGCTTCCGGCAGGGCGCCGCCATCAACTTCGCGATGGGAGTCGCGACGCTGGGCGAAGTGCGCGGAAATCGCGATGTCTTTTATGGCGACCGCCCGGTCAAGATTACCCATGAAGCACGCGACCTTATCCTGGACGACCCACTCGGTTACGTCGCATCGTGAAGCCAGCGCAGCCTGCTGGCAGTTTTTTGTAGCAATGGCGAATCGCACGCGGATGCGGTTCCCACTGGCGTTACTATTTGCGCTCTGCGCACTCGCCTTCCTCGCGCTGCCGGCGGCAGCCTCGCCCACGACCGGCACCATCCAGGTCGCAATTATCCTGGCCGACTTCAACGACGCCAGCTACGACAGCACGCATGACAGCGACTGGTTCGAGGAGCTGGCATTCGGCAACAGCGACTCGATGTGGGATTACTACGACGAGAACTCGCGCGGCAACCTGACCCTCGCGGGCGAAGTCTTCGGCCCCTACACACTCGACGGTGACGCCGCTGACTGGGGCAGCGAAAATACCGATTTCGTCAGAGACACCATCGCGGCGGCCGACGATGACATCGACTTCCGCGACTACGACGCGGTGATGGCGGTGCACTGTGGCCCCGGCGAGGAGTCGAGCGGCAACAGCGACGACATCTGGTCCATCCACTGGTCCGGGCTGAGCATCAGCACCAACGACGGTAACCACCGCATCCGCGAAATAACGCAGGTGCCCGAGTTCGAATACTCCGGCGGCGAGAAGCGACCTCTCGGGGTCTGGGTGCACGAGTTCGGCCACGAACTGGGGCTGCCCGACTTCTATGATACGGACTACTCCTCGGAGGGTATTGGCGACTGGGGCGTCATGGCCTCTGGCTCATGGGCCGACAACGGCGAGACGCCGGTGCACTTGAGCGCCTTCTCGAAGGCGGAAGTGGGGTGGCTTGAGCCGCTGCTGGTAACGGGCGACCTGCTTGACGTGCGGCTCGAACCCGCCTCGCGCAACGGCAAAATCCTGAAACTGCCGATTCCGGGAAACTGGTCCAACGCACGCGAATACTTCCTGCTCGAGAACCGGCAGCAACTCGATTACGACACCTACCTCCCCGGAGAGGGGCTGCTCATCTGGCACGTTGACGAGGACGTTTCGAACAACAACGACGAGTCGCACAAGCGGCTCGACCTCGAAGAAGCGGACGGCTACGATGACCTGGACAACAACTGGAACTCGGGCGACAGCGGCGACCCGTATGGCGCGGGCGACGAGTTCACCGACGAGGGGTATCCCAACTCCACTGCGTATAACCTGAGTGATTCCGGCTGGCGCATCAGCGACATCCGCGTGGATGGCAACGACATCCTGCTCGACATCCGCTTCCTCTCGCGGCCAACTGCGGTGGCGGACGCCGCCGAAGGCGTCGTCGATGCGGGCGAGGAATTGCAGTTCTGGGGGCACGACTCGTGGGACGATGACGGCAGCATCACCAACTACACCTGGGATTTCGGCGACGGGAACTTTGCATACATCGCCGACCCGCTGCACATTTTCGACGATTATGGAACGTATGACGTCAGCCTCACCGTGCGGGACGCCGACTGGCTCACCAGCAGCGTGGTAGTCACCATCCGGGTCAACGCGTTGCCGGTGCCGGTCATCATCGCCGAGCCGCAAGTGGTCTGGCTTGGGGAGTCTATCGCATTCAACGGCTCGGACTCGTGGGACCCCGACGGTACCGTCGCCTTCTGGTTCTGGAACTTCGACGACGGCGCGACCTCATCCGAGGTCGCGCTCGACCATCTTTTCGACAGCCCCGGCTTCTACAACGTCTCGCTCAAGGTGGCCGACGACCTGAATTCGATTGCCACCGGCTACCTGCTGGTCGAAGTGCGCAACCGGCTGCCGCACGCCAGCTTCGCCATCGCGCCCGCAGAGGGCAACACCACCGTCGAGTTCGGCTTCGCCGATTCCTCGAGCGACCCCGACGGCACCGTCATCGCCTGGGCGTGGGACTTCGGTGACGGTAATTCCAGCAGCGGGACGGCCGTGGCGCACCGCTTCGCGTTGCCGGGCAGCTACGCGGTGACGCTGACTGTCACCGACAACCACGGCGGGAGCAACGCGACGATACAGACGCTCGAGGTCGCCAACGCGCCGCCACTGCTCGAGTTCGAGATTCCTGAGGGGGTGTGGGACGGCGGGCGCTGGGTGGTTCCGGCCGACCTGTCGCTAACGCTCAACGGCAGCGGTAGCCACGACCCGGAGGGGTTGCCGCTCGAGTACGCATGGGACATAGATGGGGCTTCCCTTTCCGGGGCAGCGCCTGAGGTCCTGCTCGCCACCGGCTGGCACTCCGTCACACTCATCGTCACGGATGCACACGACGCAGTGGTGGAGAAGAGTTTCACACTGCTGGCGGTGGTGCAGCCGCTGCTCGAAGTCTCGCCTGCTGTAGTCGATGCGCTCACCGATGAAGTGACCGCCTTCACCGCGACCACGCTACAGGGCAATATCACAACGTGGGTGTGGGTGGTTAACGACAACCCCTTGGCTGGTGCAGGGAGTCTGGACTTCACTCCACCAGCGCCAGGCATCTACGAGCTGCGCGTGCGCGGGCTGACAGAGGAAGGGCTACCGTCGCCGTGGGCGGTCGCAGCGCTCGAAGCTTTCGACTCGCCGATCGCCAATTTCACCATCGAAGGCTCGCTGGTGCAGCTGGGCTGGCTTGCCTTCAACGGCACCCACTCGCAGGGCCTCGGGCTCGAATATAGCTGGAAACTGGACGGCGAGCCGCTGCCGAACGCGACCGCGGTCGCGATGGCCCTCTTCGAGGAGGGCGGCAGTTACACCATCGCGCTCAATGTAACGCAGCAGCCGGTCGGCACCGCGCAGCTTTCGCGCTCGTTCTACCTAAATCACCAGCCGATCGCCATCATCGAGAGCCTCGAGCCGGCGCGGCCCCGCATCGGGCAGGAGTTCAGCTTCCGCATCGCGGCGAACGACGTCGAGGGGGCGGCGGTCGTCGAGAGCGTCACGTGGCCTGACGGGCTGGCGCCGCTCAGCGGAGGCATCGCGGCCGGGCGCTACAGCGCCAGCGCGCTCTTCAGCGGGACCGAACACTTTGCGCTCAACGTCACGCTGAGCGACGAGGATGGCGCCAGCGGGGTGCAGCAGGTGTGGTTCACAGTCTTTGAATGGCCTGACGGGGTCGCCTCTGCCCTGACGTGGAACGGCTCGCGCGAGCCGGGGAAGCAGGGGAAATTCGAGGCGACAGTC
>PSPB01000062.1 GCA_003193815.1 Methanobacteriota archaeon | reverse complement strand
CCAGCGGCCGCCGCCCCGACGCGGTCGTGCTCGAGCTGCGGCAGCGCGGCGCGCACACCGCGCGCGTCTCCGGCTGGTGCGCCTTCGCGCCGTGGGCGCTGCGCGGCGTCGACGCGGGGTTCCCGATGAGCGACCACGCCGACTTTACCGGGCTGCTCAACTTCGTCGAGGCGTGCGCGCCGCAGCAGGTCTTCACGGTCCACGGCGCGCAGCACGAGCTAGCGCGCGAAATCCGCAAGCGGCTGGGGATACCTGCACAGCCACTCCCCGAGCGGGGGGAAACGACGTTGGAGGAATTTACGTGAGCGAAGGCAAGCTGGTGCTGGTGCGCCACGGGCTCTCGACCTACAACGACCAGAACCGGTTCACCGGCTGGAAGGACGTGCCGCTCAACGCGCAGGGCATCACCGAGGCGGAGCAAGCGGCAGCGCTGCTGCACGATACGCAATTCGGCATCGCGTTCACATCGCTGCTGGTGCGCGCGCAGCACACGCTCGACATCATGCTCACCGGCCTTGGGCAGGAGGACATCCCGGTCGAGCGCGACCTGGCGCTCAACGAGCGCAACTACGGCGACCTTATCGGGCAGAACAAGGCCGAGGCGGCGGAACGCTTCGGGGCGGAGCAGGTGCACCAGTGGCGCCGCAGCTTCGACGTCGCGCCACCGGGCGGCGAGTCGCTGAAGGAGACGGCCGACCGCGCGATTCCCTACCTGCGCGACCGCATCCTGCCGGAAGTCATGACGGGGCGCAACGTGCTGGTGAGCGCGCACGGAAACTCGATTCGCGCCATCGTGATGCATCTGCTCGACTACAGCCCGGCGCAAATCCTGCAGACCGAAATCGGCTGGTGCGAGCCGTGGGTCTTCAGCTTTGGCAACGACGGGGCGGTGGTGGACCTGCAGGTCATCCCACGCCCCGGTGTCGAAAGCATGAGCCGGCTACCGCAGTAGCGGGTCGCAGCAGGCTACCGGCGGGCGCGACTCACTCGCGCGACTCTGACCAGCCCTTGACCTGCTTCAGGTTGCCGCGCGTCGGGCGCAACTTCAGTTCGCGGCCCCATTCGTCCTTCAGGACAACGTAGTCCTTGCGCGGGACGAAGCGCGCCGAGACGAAGTAGCCGGACTCGGACTTGAACTGGATTTCCAGCATCTCGCCCTCATCCTCGTCGTCGCTCCAGGTCAGCGGATAGCCCAGCCCTTCGTAATGGCTGGAAATCGCGTCCATGAATTTCTGGACCGGGCTCTTCGAGACTGCTTCGCTCATGTTGACTGCTGCGCGCACACAGACTGCGAGTTTTAATGGTTGCGCGGGAGCGCTTCTATAACCAGCGCCTGCTCGACGGCAGGCAGCCCCGTGGTGTAGCGGTCCAGCATGCAGGCCTTTGGAGCCTGTGACCCAGGTTCGAATCCTGGCGGGGCTACCATATTTACGGGCAAAGGCGACTGAACCAGCCTTGCTCGCGAAAAGTTCTATAGCGCACCCCCTCTTCAAAATCCGTGAAGGCTGCCGCTGTCGCACTGTCGCTCGCCCTGCTGCTGGTGATGGCGGCGCTGCCGGTCGCCGCGCCGGGAAGCAGTGCAGCGGCGGAGCCTTCGGCCGAGCGGGTCTACGAGCTCGTCGACACCATCTCCGACTGGTACCGCTACCTCGACACCCCCGGCCACCACGCGGCGGAGGCGTTCATCGCCGAAACCATGGAAGGCTACGGCCTGGAGGTGTACCGCCAGGAGTTCACCGTCAACCAGGGCGGGCAGCAGCTGGACGCGGTCAACGTCGTCGGCTACTACGAAGGCAAGGACCCGAATACGTGGCTGGTCCTGGGCGGCCACTACGACGCCACCATCAGCAGTGACTCAGGCGCCTACGACAACGCCGTCGGCACCGCCACCGTGCTGGAGCTGGCGCGCTACTTCACGCAGGAAGTCGAGACGCAGCCGGAAATCTCGCTGGTCTTCGGCGCCTGGGACTCGGAAGAGGAAGGTGGACAGGGCTCGCAGCTTTTTGTCGAGTCGGCCGGAGGCAACGCGACGGTGCTGGCGAACCTGAATTTCGACATGTTCGGGCTCTCCTACCCCATCCCGAACCGTGCCAGCCTCTCGCCGCTCTGCGACGAGGATTACTTCAAGCTCTACCTCTACACCTCTCCGGTCGAGGACTTCTCCGGCTACGCTGACTACGAATACGACAACCAGACCAGGGCCAACTTCTCGATGCTGCGCAAGACACTGGAGCAGGTTGCCTACGACGAGCTGGCGCTCCCGCCCGAGTGGGTGCTGGCTGTCGATGACACCGAGACCAACTCCGACCAGCGCTCGTTCATCCGCGCCGGCATCCCCGCCATCTGGTTCCGCGGCATGCACGAGTACGCCTGGGAGGAGGGTGACGCGTGCGAGCAGACCTTCAAGCACTTCTCGACCGACCGGCTCGAGTCGCTCGAACTCATTGCCGGCTCGCACGCCAACCTGCTGGCGGGATTCCAGACCGGACTGGATATCGCGTCAGGGCTGGTAACGGAACTGGCGTATGGTGACCCGGCAGCACCCGTCGCCAGCGAAGATGGCAACGGGGTGGCCAGAACCGTGCTGGCGCTGCTCGTCATCGCTGTAGCGGTCGCCGGCGTGGCGGTGCTGGCGCGCTGGCGGCAGGGGCGTCAGGCCAGCCCGTAGAGCGCCCCGAACTTCCCCTTCAGGTAGCGCACGAAAGCCTCTGCACCGGGCTCCACGCCGCTGGCGCGCTGCACCAGCTCCTCCGGCTCCCAGCGACTGCCATGCACGTGGATGTGGCTGCGCATCCATTCCAGCAGCGGCGCGGTTTTCCCGGCGGCAATCTGCTGCGACAGGTCGGGCAGGTCGCGCAGCGTCGCTTCCCACAGCTGCGCCGCGTAGAGATTCCCGAGGGTGTAGGTCGGGAAATAGCCAATAGCGCCCATGCTCCAGTGGATGTCCTGCAGGACGCCCTGCGTATCGTTCGGCGGGGTTATACCGAGGTATTTCTCCATGCGCGAGTTCCAGAACTGCGGCAGGTCGCCTACCGGGACTTCGCCGTTGACCAGCGCCTTTTCGACTTCGTAGCGCAGCATGATGTGCAGGTTGTACGTGGCTTCGTCGGCCTCGACCCGAATCAGCGACGGGTGGACGCGGTTCACCGCGCGGTGGATTGTGTCGAGGTCAAGGTCGCCGACGTGGGGGAACGTCTCGCGGAAATCGGGCAGCCAGTGTTCCCAGAACTCGCGGCTGCGGCCGACCAGATTCTCCCACAGCCGCGACTGCGACTCGTGGACGCCGAGCGAGACGGCCTTGCCGAGCGGGGTGCCCTCGTTCTCCGCCAGCAGCCCCTGCTCGTAGAGCCCGTGGCCAGTCTCGTGCATCACGCCGTAAAGGCAGCCGAAGGGGAACGACTCGTCGTAGCGCGTCGTGAACCGCACGTCGCGCGGGCCGGCGCCGGAGCAGAAGGGGTGCGTCGACGTATCCATGCGCCCCGCATCGAAGTCGAACCCGATGGCAGCGGCGACGCGCAGCGAGAACTCGCGCTGCCCCGCCTCGGGGAACGGCCCGCGCTCCATGAACGACATGTCGGGCTGGTCGCAGCGGCCAATGGCCTTCACCAGCGGGACGATTTCCTCGCGCAGCCCGGCGAAGAGCGGGTCGAGCTGCGCGACCGTCATCCCCGGCTCGTAGTTGTCGAGCATCGCGTCGTAGATGTTGTCATCGTAGCCGTAGTGCTCTGCCGCCCGGCATTGCAGCTCGACCATCTTCTCGAGCGCCGGCTGGAACTTCGCGAAGTCGTCCTCCGCGCGCGCCTCCTGCCACACCTGCAGCGCCAGCGACTTGTGCCGCGCGATTTCCTCGACCAACTCGGCCGGCAGCTTCGTCGCCTTTTCCCACGCATGGCGCACCTCGCGCACGTTGGCCGCCTCTCCCTCGTCGAGCTCGGCGTCCCCGAGCTTTGCGAGCAGCTCGCCCATCACCGGGTCGACCAGCCGCGCGTGCGCCAGCCCCGAGAGGAACGCCAGCGACTCGGCGCGCAGCGCGCCACCCTTGGGCGGCATCATGGTTTCCTGGTCCCAGCCGAGCAGCCCGCCGATGCTCTCGATAGTCGAGAGCACCTTCACACGAGCGATGAAATCGTCGTAGTCCGACATGCTCCCGCTATTGGCCCGGAGATAAAGGGTTTGACGCGGGAAACCGTATTTGCGCCCGCGGCTGGTGGGGTGCGATGCGGCAGTTGATTTTGCTGGCTACGCTGTTGCTCTGGCTGGCGCCAGCCACGGCGGGCGAGCCGCCCGAGCAGGTGCATCTGGCGACGAATGCCTTGGGCGACGGAATGGTTGTGCAGTGGGGCACCGCTGAAGCCACGACGCTGCTCTGCTC
>PSPB01000061.1 GCA_003193815.1 Methanobacteriota archaeon | reverse complement strand
GCGCAAGCTCGCCGTCAGCAGCGACCTGCAGATGGTGTGCCTGGACGTCGCCAACGGCTACCGCGAGGAGTTCCTCGAATTCATCGCGCGCGCGAGAGAAGCATTTCCGCAGCTAATTATCATCGCCGGCAACGTCGCGACGCGCGAGATGACCGAGGCGCTGGTGCTCGCGGGCGCCGACATAGTCAAGGTGGGCATCGGCCCCGGCTCGGTCTGCACGACCCGCCGCGTCGCCGGCGTTGGCTATCCGCAGCTCTCGGCGATTTCCGAGTGCGCCGACGCGGCGCACGGACTCGGCGGCCACGTCATGTCCGACGGCGGCTGCACGGCGCCGGGCGACATCGCCAAGGCGTTCGGCGCCGGTGCTGATTTTGTCATGCTGGGCGGGATGCTCGCCGGCCACGACGAGTCGGGCGGGGAGCTAGTCGAGCAGGATGGACGCCAGTTCAAGTCGTTCTACGGCATGAGCTCCCGCAAGGCGATGGAGGAGTATTTCGGCGAGGTCGCCGCCCACCGCGCGCCAGAGGGCAAGGAGGTGCGCGTCCCATATCGCGGGTCGGTCGAGCCGAGCCTGCAAGCGATACTCGGTGGACTGCGCTCGGCCTGCTCCTACGTCGGCGCCTGGCGCATCAAGGATTTACCGAAGTGCACGACCTTCGTGCGCGTCACTCGCACGACCAACAACGTCTACGAGCAGTTCGACGTCGACGACTAGCGGCGGAAGAGCCACGCCAGCAGCCCACCGCCCGGGACCGCCTGCCCAGCGTCGTAAAGCTCGGCGAGCTTCTCCGGCGACAGCTCCTTCAGCTCCGCCGCGTCGACCGCCTGCAACGCTTCGAGTTCGCCGGGGTCGAGCCAGACGCCGCTGCAGCTGAGGCAGACGTCGAACTCGATCCCCGCGGCGTGTTCGGCGTCCATGATGCCGCCGCAGCCAGGGCAGAGCAATTGCGAGTCGGAGTCGATGCCGAGGTGCTTCGTCGTCAGGTGGTGCAGCGGCCGGTTTCCGGTCAGCCGCAGCAATTCGCCCCGGTCGAGGAAGAGGCCGCCGCAGCCGCTGCAGAGATCGACGGTGACGTTCCAGAGGCCGCGTTTCTGTTTCTCGGCCGCCAGCGGTTGCCAGCAGCGGGGGCAGTCGCGCTGCATTCAGCCGTCGACCGCGTCGCCCTGCTTGAGCGAGCAGGCGCGGCAGATGACGCGCGTCGAATTCCAGCCGGGGCCGGTCGGCACCATGATTTCGGCTTCGCAGAAGTAGCACTTGCCCTTGAAGGCGGATGACTCTTTGGTGAACTTGGGCATGGCCGCCACCGCGGCGGCCGCCACATAAGGCTGACGGGGGTTGCGCGCCGCTTTCCATGACGTCGCTCGCGCCACCGCGCACCGCTGCCGAACCGTTTTAGAACCCCCTGTGGTCCGCCCGCCTAGCCGCGGTAGCTCAGGCGGGAGAGCGCCAGACTGAAGATCTGGAAGTCGCCGGTTCGATCCCGGCCCGCGGCACCATTTTTCCGGCGGCAGGCTGTTTAATACGCATCCGCGTCGCCGCGCCAGAATGATGCCGCCCGAGTATTCCGTGGCCGCCCGCCAGGCGCTGGCGACAATGGCCGCGGGGCTGCTGTTCCTGGTCATCCTGCCGCTGGGCATCCCGCTGGCGCTGGTCGTCGCGCCGTTCCTGGCTGGCCGTGCGGGGGCGCAGCAGCTGCCGCGCAACTGGCACGCGTTCTTCGTGCTGACGGTCGGCTTCGGCTGGGCGGTCGCGTTGCTGCTGGCGCTGCTGCTTGGGCTGTCGCGGCTGGCGGGACCGAGCTTCGCGCTCGGAACCATCGAGCCCATCCTGCTGTTGCTGATGCTCGCCGCTGTCACCGGCTCATTCGCGCTCGGCGTCCGCAGCGCCCCCGGGCTGGGCGAGCGCGTCGCGCTCGATGTCGCGTGGGACGCGCTCGAGGAGGAGCAGCGCGCGGCGGTGCCGGAAATTGACGCCGCCGAAGAAACCGCGCCAGCCGACACGCAGGCTGCTGACGGCGCTGCGCCGGACAGCGCAGCACCGGGTGGGAAACCGCAGCGCGACGCGGCGGGGCTGCTCGCGCGCTGGTTCAAGGGCGGGAAGCGCAAGGCGGCCAAGGCCGCGGACGACGCTGCCGGCGACGAACCCGACGGAGAAGCGGACGCCGACGAGCCACCAGAGGGAAAGAGCGCGCGCAAGGGCGACCGCGTCAGCCGCGTTGGGGCGCTCGCGCGCCGTCGTCGCAGGGATTAAATAGCTCCGGGAATCGCCGCGAGTATGGGTGGCAAAATCAGGGTGCTGATTGCCAAGCCGGGGCTGGACGGCCACGACCGCGGCGCCAAGGTCATCGCGCGGGCGCTGCGCGACGCCGGGATGGAGGTAATCTACACCGGCCTGCGGCAAAGCCCTGAAGACATAGTTTCGGCCGCCATCCAGGAGGACGTCCAGTTCATCGGCCTGAGCATCCTTTCGGGCGCGCACGGCCACATTTTCCCGCGCGTGCTCGAGCTGCTGAAGGAGCAGGGCGCCAGCGATATCAAGCTGATTGCGGGCGGCATCATCCCCGACGACGAAATCCCCAAGTGGAAAGAGATGGGCGTCACCGGTATTTTCGGCCCCGGCTCGTCGACCGTGGATATTGTCGACTTCATCCGCGCGCAGTCCGGAGCCTGACTTGGACGCCGCGGCGCTGGTGGTGATGCTTGATAGCCAGCCGCAGCGCGCCGCAGCGCGGTTGCTGAGCTGGATTGAGGACGAGGACCCGCGCGCGGTCGCGGCGCTGCAGGCGACCTGGTCGCGCACCGGCAACGGCTACGTCATCGGCGTTACCGGGCCGCCCGGCGCCGGCAAGTCGACGCTGGTTGATTGCCTGGCGGTGCACGCCGCTGCGCAAGGCCATACGGTGGGCGTGCTGGCGGTCGACCCGACGTCGCCTTTCTCGGGCGGCGCAGTGCTGGGCGACCGGCTGCGCATGAACGGCGCGCAGCAGCAGGGTGTTTTCATCCGCTCGGTCGCGACGCGCGGCCATCTGGGGGGGCTGACCGCGACGACGCGCTATCTCGTCAACGCGCTCGAGCTATTGGGCTGCGACCTTGTTTTCGTCGAGACGGTCGGCGCCGGGCAGGGCGACGTCGAGGTGGTGCAGCTGGCCGACACGACCGTCGTGGTCGAAGTGCCGGGGCTTGGCGACGAAGTGCAGGCGCAGAAAGCCGGTATCCTGGAAATCGGCGACCTGCTGCTGGTCAACAAGTCCGACCGCCCCGGCGCCGACCGGCTGGCGCAGGAATTGCTCTCGGCGGTCGAGCTGGGCGAGCCGCGCGACTGGCAGCCGCCGGTTCTGCAGGTGACGGCCATCGAGGGGACCGGCATCGATGCGGCGTGGGACGCTATCGTCGACCACCGAGCGCATATGGAGGCGGGGCCGCTGGCGGACGACCGGCTGGCGCGGCAGATGCACGAGCTGGAGCAGCAACTCCAGCAACAACTCTTCCGCGACCGCATGGTGACCATCGGCGACAAGGCCCTACGGAGCGCCGCGGAGCGGGTGCTCGCCCGCCGCAGCGATCCCTTCAGCGCCATCAATCGGCTGGCCAACTGATTAATCCCCCCGGCAGGTGCAACCGCATGGAGCCGCCCGTCCGCGACGTCCGCCGCTTTGCCGCGGAATCGCACTTCGACCCGGACGCTCCGCCCACCGTGCTGGACGGCGAGCCGCCGACCAGCTTCGCCGCTTGCGTCGCCGGCCAGTTTCCGACGTCGCTGCTCGAGTCGGTTGAGATGCCGGTCGGCGATTCACAGCAGCAGCTACTGGCGCTCCAGGCGCAGCACCAGAAGTTGCTCGCGGGACGGCCGCAGCCGTCGCTGCTTGAGGGCGCCAGCCTGGTCGCGCCATCGCCGACCCCGGGAGAGTTCGCGACACCGGTCGCGGGCGACGCAGGACTGCGCCCGCCAGCGATGCAGGCCGAGCCAGCCCGCGGCCCCGCAAGGCGACGCGACGGCGACTGAACAGGGCACGTGGCCTAGCCAGGAATGGCGGCTGCCTCCTAAGCAGCAGGACCGGGGTTCGAATCCCCGCGTGCCCGCCATCTATGCTCATTTCCCTGTTTTTCAGCAGGTTTGGGGTGCAAACTACTTAATCGGCGAGGTGTTCTACGCGTTCGATAGCTTCCCGGTTTTGGGGCTTTCTAATGCTCACCGACGATAAACAGAATATCTTTATATAGCGCATTTTGTATCGTCGCACGTCCGCACTGGACAGTAACGGTGGAGACTATGGTATCAAAAAAGAGTAGGTCAGTCGAGTCCGAAGGACTCACTGACGGCAACGGCCTTACGAACGGCAACGGCCTTACGAACGGCAACGGCCTTACGAACGGCAACGGCCT
>PSPB01000060.1 GCA_003193815.1 Methanobacteriota archaeon | reverse complement strand
TCACCAACACCCGCGCCGGCACCGAGTCGGTCGCGCTGCAATTGAAGGAGCGCGGCATCGAGAAGCTGGCGGCGCACCACGGCTCGATGTCGAAGGAAATGCGGCTCGACGTCGAGGAGAAACTGAAGGAGGGCGAGATGGACGCAGTCGTCACCTCGACCTCGCTCGAGCTCGGGATTGACATCGGCTACGTCGACCTGGTGGTGCAGATTGGCTCGCCCAAGTCCATCGCCAAGGGGCTGCAACGCATCGGCCGCGCCGGCCACGCGCTGCACGAAATTTCGAAGGGGCGGCTGGTCGTCTTCGACCCCGATGACCTCGTCGAGTGCGCGGTGCTGGTGAATTCGGCTTACGCGGGCGAGATTGACCGCGTCGCGATTCCGCAAAAACCGGCCGACGTGCTGGCGCAGTCGATTATCGGCATGAGCCTTGACCAGCGCTGGCGACCGGAGGAGATGCTCGAAGTCATCCGCGGTGCGCATCCCTACCACGATTACAGCCGCAGCGAGCTGGAGGCGCTGCTCGAGTTCCTCGGCGGTGACGGGCTGAGCGAGCACGGCGTCTACCCAAAGGTGTGGTACGACGGCGAAGAAATGGGTATCAAGCGCGGCTCTCGGCAGATTTACAACATGAATATCGGCACCATCCCGCAGGAAATCAACTACTCGGTAGTGCTCGAGGGCGGCGGCGCGCACATCGGCAACCTCTCCGAGAAGTTCGTCGAGAACCTGGGGCGCAACGACATCTTCGTCCTCGGCGGCCGCACCTACCAGTTCCTCTCCGCAGAGGGGCCGCGAGTCATCGTCAAGGACGGCCTCGGGCGCAAGCCGACGGTCCCTTCGTGGTCGGGCGAAATGCTGCCGCGCTCGTTTGACCTCTCGGAGGCGGTCGGCCGCTTCCGCGCCGCCATCGACAAGCGGCTGGGCGAGCCGGAGGGCGAGACGCAGGCGTGGCTCGAGGAGGAATTCCGGCTCGACCCCGGCGCGGCGCGCACCATCCTGTCGCACTTGCGCGAGCAGCAGCAGCTCTGCGGCTTCGTGCCGTCCGACCGGCAGCTGCTGGTCGAGGGGTACGTCGACAACCGCGGCCGGCGCTCGGCGGTGTTCCATTTCCCGTTCGGACGACGCGTCAACGACGCGCTGGCGCGGGCGTTCGCGTACGAGCTCGGGCGCGACCTCGGCGCGTCGGTGCGCATCTCGCTCAACGACGACTCGTTCCTGCTGACGTTCCCCGACTTCGTCGAGCTGGAGGGCATCGGCAAGACGCTCGACCCGGAGGCGCTCGAGGCGACGCTGCGACGCGCCATCAGCAACACGGAGCTTTTCGCGCAGCGCTTTCGCCATTGCGCCAACCGCTCGTTCATGGTGCTGCGCAACTACAAGGGGCGCGAGATTTCGCTGCCGCGACAGCAGCTGCGCACCTCGCAGGTGCTCGAGGCCATCCATGAACTCCCGAGCTTCCCCATGCTCGAGGAGGCGTACCGCGAGGTGCTCCACGACGCGTTCGACCTCGAGCACGCGCGCGAGGTGCTGGCCGACATCGCCAGCGGCGAGCGGACGGTGCGCTACCGCCCCTACTCGGCGGTGCCGTCGCCACTGGCACACGGCGTCATCCTCTCGGGGCTGAGCGACATCGTGCTGATGGAAGACCGCTCGGCGCTGTTGCGCGAGCTGCACACGCAGGTGCTCGGCAAGGTGCTTGAGCAGGATGGCAGCGACAAGCCGCGCTTCGACCGCGAACTGGTCGAGAGCTACTTCCACGAAAAGGCGCCGCTGGTCGACTCGCCCGAAGGGGTGCTGCAGGCGCTGCGCGAGACCGGCGGGCTGGCGCTGCTGGCCGACCGGCGGCGGTCGGTCTATCGCCTGTCGGAGCTGCCGGCGGGCGAACTGCACGAGGCCTGCGAAACGCTCATCGACGTGGGGCAGGTCGAGTCGGTCTGGACCGGCGACGCCGAGCCGCTCTTCACGCTCCCCGAATTCGTGCCATACTACCGCGCCGTCTATGGCCGCAGCGACAAACTCTCGAAGGCGGGCGAGAAGGCGCTCGCAAGCCTCGCGGCGGGACGCAAGGTGCGCTCCCGCAAGGTGCTGGACGAGCTGGAAATGCATTACCGAGTGGCGCGGCTCCCCGATGGGCAGCGCGTCCGCGAGCCAGCGGCGGCCGCCACTTACGAGAAGGCGCTCGACTGGCTCGTCAGCACCTACCTCGGCCACTGCGGTCCGCGCTCGGCGGAGCAGCTGGCAGTCGAGCTGCGACTGCCGGAGCAGGTGGTCGAGCAGACGCTCTACGACCTCGAGGAGCGGGGGGCGCTGCAAGGGGGCAATTTCGTGCTGGGGCGGCCGACGCCGCACTACCTGCTGGCGGAGGACGTCATCTACCTCGAGGCGCACTCGCGCGGCGACCTCTGCGTCATCTCGGAGCGGCAACTGCGCAAGTACCTCGACACCAAGCTCTTCCGCCGTTTCGCGGGACTGCAGGAGCTGTTTGACGCCTTCGGGGACGTCCCGTCGGCGCGCATCGCCTACTACCGGCTGGAACAGCAGTCGCTCGCCGAATGGTGGGAGTGGCGCGACTCTGACGCGCTGCTGCAGGGGCGCTTCTCCGGAGGACGGCTACGGCATGTCCCGGCGCACCGCATCGGCGCCTTCCAGGCCGTCTATCGCCGGCCGGCCGAGGGACGGCTACAGAAGGATATCCTCGAGCTGCTGAAGCAGAGCAAGCCACTGACGCGGCACGAAATCACGACGCGGCTGGAGCGCAACCCCGAGCTGGTCGAGCCGGCGCTGCGCGGGCTTGAGGACAGCTTGCAGATACATCGCTTCAACCGCCAGCGCAACCCCTGGACGACGCACAACCGCTATCGGCTGCTGGAGGAATTCGACGCGCCGGAAGACCCGGAACGGGTACTCGTGAAACAGGCGCTCCGCGGGCTGGGGCCGCTCGGCTTCGCCCCGCTGCGGCGCGAGACCTGGCTGCCGCTGGCGGTGCTGCGCAACCTGCTCGCCCGGCTACAGGAGAGCGGCGAAGTGACGCGCGTCGTCGTGACGGGCCAGACGCGGCTTTTCGTATACGCACTCACCGAGGAAGTCGAGGCACTACAGGTGCCGATTGAGGAGGAGACGGTGCGGGTGCTCTCGTGGCGCGACCCGATGCTGGTCCACCTGCGGCGCGAGGTCTTCTCGCGCTACGGCGACGCCTGGACGCATCCCATTACCAAGGGCGGGATGCTGGTCGGCTACATCGAAATGTGGGCCATGTCGGGGCTGCTCGAGGTGCGCGAGCTGTCGCTCGAGCGGCCCGAGCTACTGCCCGAAGTGCTGGCGGCGCTCTACGAGCATGGCAGCTACCAGCGCGAGTTCAACAGCAACGTGATTCGCATCAAGCGGGTCGAGGGTCGGCTGGTCAGCGAAATGGACGCCGCGCAGCGCGTCCCGTTCTTGGCAGCGGGCTACCACGAAGTGCGTGACTGGCTGGTCCACGGCCCGATTGTTACCGAGCAGTTCAGCCCTCGTGAGCTGGATGGCTACCTGCTCTGGCGGCAGCGCATCCACCCGCAGCGCCGCTTCACCGACGCCCGGCAGGCGTTCCGTGAAATGGGCGGCATCCGCTCCGAATTCGAGCTTTCGCTGCGCATCCAGGGGCGCTTCTTCCACCCGCGCGACTATGGCGAGGAGTTCGACCTGGTGCTGGGAGTGATGATTCCCGGCTACGCCACCTACAGCACCGTGCGGGACGCCATGGTCTACCGCGACGCGCGCGACAGGCCGACCGAGCCGGACGACCGGCGGGTGCTCTCGCTGGCGGTCGACAACCGCGGCATGCCGCGCGAGGAACTGCTGCGACGCAGCGGGCTCGACCCCGACACGTTCAAGACGACGCTATCGCGGCTCTACCACTCGCTGCACATGGCGCGCACCCCGCGCGGTTACTACCGCACGCTCCCCGTCAGGCGCGTGCTTGACCGCGACGAGGCGCGCTTCCGCGTCGTGAAGCGGCTGGTGAAGCAGTTCGGAATCGTCTCGGCCGAGCGGTTGGGGCTACTGGTCAAGAGCGAAATCCCGATGGCCGAACTGCGTGCCATCCTCGGCCGCATGGAGCGCGACGGGACGCTGATCAAGGGCTTCCTGCAAGAGGGCGATGACACGCTGATGTGGCTGGTCAAGGAAGACTTGCAGCAGGTTCGCGGCCACGCTTTCCAGGGCAGCTTCGTCCTGCACCAGGCGGACCGGCTGGCGCACTACCTCTCCGAGGAGGTGCGGCAGGAATTCGGCCTCGGCGCCTGCTACGTCATCTACTCCGGCACCCACCGCACCGGCGCGTTCAAGATGAGCAAGCGCGGCAAGGATGCCGTCGTTTCGCACTTCGTCGGTGGAACCCACGAGCGGCACGTG
>PSPB01000059.1 GCA_003193815.1 Methanobacteriota archaeon | reverse complement strand
CCTACAGCGTGACGATTTCAGCGACTTCGAGCAACGTGGCTTCCAACAGCGACACATTTTCAGTAGTTCTCCCGGAACCCGACCTTGAAATTAAGGCGACTGACATTTCCTTCTCTCACACCTCAGCCTGGATTACCGCTCGTGGCAATTCACAGCTCGTGACGATAACTGCCAAGGTGCGGAACAACGGTGGAAGTGTGGACACCGCTGGAAACAGCGTCACGAACGTGGACGTATGGTTCACCGTCGATGGGTCAACTGTCGGCACGGTCCAGTACGTAAGCTCACTCGACCACGGCGAAGAAGAGACTGTATCAGTCAGTTACAAGCCCAACCGTCCCCACAGCGACAGCGAAACCGGCCTGCCGGTGAAGGTGATGGTTGACCAGTATAACAACCTCGACGGCAGCAAGCCTGGAGACAAGGCTATCCAGGAGAGCGACGAGACCAACAACGAGGCCTCGACCACCTTCAAGGTAGTGCGTATCAAGACTGCGAACCCGTCGTTCTATCTAGGTTTCACCGCGTTGACCGCCTCGGTCGGTGCGGCGGTACTGCTCTCGCGCTATTACCGCAGCGAAGAAGACGAAGAGTAGGCTGCGGGAGGCGATGAAGAAGGCGCTCAGCAGCCCTGATTTGCGGGCGCTGATCGAGGGCTGGCAGTTTTTGGTCGGCGCGCGCGTAGTGCAGGTCCAGCGTCCCGAAGCTAATCTGCTGCACCTCAAGCTGCGCCATCGCCAGCGAGGGACACTGCACCTGCTGGTCGACCTGCAGGGCTGGGCCTGGCTGGGCGACGCCCCGACTGGCGCCCCGACGACCGGGGGCTTCGTCACCCTGCTGCGGAAGCATATCCGCAAAGCGCGAATCGAGTCGATAGCGCAGCTGGGTGCCGACCGCATCCTGGAATTGCGCTTCGCGGTGGGCGAAGCGCGGCCGGTGCTGCTGCTCGAGCTGTTCCACCGCGGCAACGCGCTGCTCTGCGAGGATGGCGTTATCGTGCAGGCGCTGCGGCGGCAGGAGTTCCGCCACCGCACGCTGGCGCCCGGCGAGGCGTACCAGCCGCCGCCGTCGCCCAGCGACCCTTTTGCGGCGAGCGAGGCGCAGTTCGCTGAACAGCTGGCGGCGTCGAAGCGCGAGCTGGTGCCGGCGCTGGCGGTCGAGTGCAACCTGGGCGGCGACCTTGCCGAAACGGCTGCGCGTAGCCTGGCGGGGACACGCGCCGCGAAGCTGCCCGCCGCAAGCGTGGCGACGCTATGGCAGCGCGTCCACGAGCTGCTCGATGGCGAGCGGCAGCCCGCCATTTTTTTCCGTGACGGCGAGCCGGTAACCGTCTCGCCGTTCCCACTCGAGGGGTTTGACGAGCGGCGCGACTTCGAGAGCCTGGACGCGGCAATTGCCGCCTTCCGCGAGCTGCGGCCGCTCCCGGTCGTGCCGCCGGACGCTGACGAGCGCCGTGAAGCAAAGCAGCGCGAGGCGGCGGAGCAGTTCCTGGCCAAGGCGGCGCAGCTGCGGAGCGACGGCGAGCTGCTGTTCACGCACGCCGCCGCCGTGGCTGAGGCTTTGGCAACGGGCGAGCCCGACTACCGCGGCCGGCTGAAGATTGAGCTGGAGGGGCGCGAGCTGGAGCTGGAGGCGGCACTCCCGGCCGAGTCCAACGCTTCGCGGCTATTCGACGCCGCGAAGCGGCTCGAACGCAAGGCGCGACGCGCGCGCGAACTGGCGGCAGTGCCACGCCAGCGCAAGCGCAAGCCCGCGAAGCCGGCCGCACCGCAGGAGTGGTTCGAGCGCTACCGCTGGTTCATCGCCTCCAGCGGCGAAATCGCGGTCGCCGGCCGCGACGCGACCTCGAACGACCGCATCGTCAAGCGCTACCTCAAGGCGGGCGACTGCTACTCGCACGCCGATATCCACGGCGCGCCCAGCGTCGTCGTGAAACACGGCACAGAGCCGCCGTCAGCGGCGGCGATGGAGGAGGCGTGTCGCTTCAGCCTCGCCTGCTCGCGCGCCTGGGCTGCCGGCGTCGCCTCCGGGCATGCTTACTGGGTCGAGAGCGATCAGGTTTCGAAGACGGCGCCGGCGGGAGAATTCCTCCCGAAAGGGGCGTTCATGGTCCGCGGCCGCCGCAAGTGGCATCGCAATCTGGCGGTTGAGCTGGCACTGGGCGAAATCGAGCGTGACGGCGCGCTGAAGCTGATGGCAGGCCCGCCTGCCGCGGTACGGGCGCACGCCCGCCGCTGGGTCGTGCTGAAGCCCGGCTTCACCGAGCGGAAGGCGCTGGTGGCGCAGCTAGCCAGCGCCTTCGAGCAGCCCCGCGAGACGGTCGAGAAGCTGCTGCCGGGCGGTGGATACGAGATAATTTCCCTGCACGATGTGAATATAAAGTAAATTATTGTGAAGCTGGTGCGGGGGGCCGGATTTGAACCGGCGTATCTCTAAAGAACCAGGCCCTCAACCTGGCGCAATTGGCCATGCTATGCGACCCCCGCTCAGGCTGCCGCTTCGAGGCCGGCAACGAACTCGGCGCAGTGCGAATCGAGCGCTTTAAGGGCTTGCTCCAGCGCCAGCTTGGCGCTCACGGCACCGTTGGTCTCGAACTCGAAGAGGTAGTGGTCGGTCAGGGTCTCGACCTCAATGGCCTCCTCGGCCTTGGGGTCGTCGTGGTACCGCCGCAGGTTGCGGATGGCCTGATACGCCTTGGCCGGGTCTTTGAGGACCTGCGCCTTGCCGCTTTTCTTGAAGCCGCCGGTGCCGGCGGTCTCGACCAGCTCCTTGGCGCGGCTGCCGCTGATTTTCACAGTCTGCGCTTCGTAGAACCGGGGTGCGACGACCGCCTGCCACTTGGCGTGCCGGGAGCCGGTGCCGATGATGGCGCGGGCGTAGACTAGGATGGCCTGCCCCTCGCCCAGCTTGACGATGGGAACGTGCGGGTCGGGAATCGCGAGTGACTTGTCGCCGTTGACCGGCTCCAAGTCACCCGAGTAGACTGTGCATGGCCCCTGCTTGTGGAGCGAATACATGATTTCCGGCTGCTGCTCCGGGTCGTCCAGCGCCGCGCCAAAGGCGGCGATGGTATCTGCATCAGTCGGGACCGGCAGCATTCCCAGTCGGTGCGCCAAGATTTCATTGAACATGGCGCTGATGGATTCATACTCGTGCTCTTCGCCTTCCTCGTCTGTCCAGGAGCCGAGTGCCCCCATGTGGAAGTCGACTTCATGGATTCCGAGGCATGGAACCATTGTGATCATCGAACGGCGCAGCGAGTTGAGGAATGAGTAGTTGACCTCCTCGAATTCGAGCAGTCCGTAGTCATCGCGCATTTCGCGTATTGTGAGCTTCATCAGACCCTCCGTCCGCGGCGCCCGCCCTTGGGCTTGCCGCCATCGTGCGGAACTGGCGTAACGTCGTCGATGCGTGTAATCTGGATGCCTGCGCGCGTCAGCGCCCGGATAGCCGCCTGCGCTCCCGGCCCGGGGTTGCCGCCCCGCTTGCCGCCAGCGCCGCGCAGCCGCACCTGCACTTGCCCAATGCCGCGCTCCTTGAGGGTGTCAGCGACCTGGTTGGCCGCGAGCATTGCCGCGTGGGGGCGCGATTCTTCGCGCTGTGCCCGTACGACCATGCCGCCCGAGCACTTGGCGATGGTCTCCGCCCCCGTCGCGTCGGTGACTGTGATAATGATGTTGTTGTGCGACGCAAAGATGTGCGCCACGGCCCAGCGCTCGCTCATGCCTTCTCCTCGCTGGCGTCGCCGGTCTTGACTTTTTCAGGCGCCTTTTTGGCCACAGCGGCGGGAGCTTCTGCAGGCTTCTCCGCCTTTGGCGAGGATTTTGCCTTCTTCTCGGCGGGAGCTCCCGCTTTCTCTTCCTTCGCCGGAGCTGCTGGTGCTTCTTCCTCCGCCGCTTCCGTGTCGAAGTCCGCGTCGGTGCGCGGCTTGGGCCGGACCGGGTGGAGGTCACTCATGAGCGGCGAGCCACTGAAGTAGGCAATCTGCTTCTCCTGCATGCGGGTGACCAGCATGCCGGGAACCCGTGCCACGGTACCTTCGATGGTGATGTGGCCGTGCGTAATCAGCTGCCGCGACTGCTTTGGTGTGGAGGCGAGTCCCTGCAAGTAAACCTGCGTCTGCAGTCGCCGGTCGAGCAGTTTTTCGACATCCATCCGCAGCACATCCTCGAGGTTGGAGCCACGGTCTAGCAGCCCGAGCCGGTCGAGCCGGCCCAGCAGCAGCCTGCGCTCCTTCTGCGCCTGCTCCGAGGCGGTGGCGGTGAGCTTTCGTGCCTGCTGTCGCATCTGCCGCACGTTCGTGCTGGCTTTCCAGATTTCACGCTTGTTCTTGAGCCCATACTGGTGGACCAGCGCGTTCTCCTTCTCGATGCGTTCCTTCTGCCAAGGGTGTGATGGAGTATCGTAATGTTTGCGGGGAAATCGAGGGTCGCCCATAATTCTACTTCTTAGCT
>PSPB01000058.1 GCA_003193815.1 Methanobacteriota archaeon | reverse complement strand
GAACTACCCGCAAGGCGAGCAGCCCGATTCAGTGCGCATTGAGGCGCGCTGGTCGGCGGCGTGGCCGGCGCCCGCTAATTTCGAGCTCGACGCCGACGCCGCCGACGGGTTGACCGCCGAAACTGGCTTCGCCTCCGGCGTCGAGGGTCCCGAGCGATTCGTGCGCGCTTGGTTCAACTACACCGGCGAGCCGGCGGTGGGCGCGGTGCTTATTTCGCACCCGACGCTGCGCTTCGACCTCGGGGCGCCGGACGCGGTCACCGAAACGCAGCTGCGCGCCAGCTTCGCGCTCAACAACAATTCCGGTGCCCCCCGGTCTTTGGAGGTCAGCAGCTACAGCGACCCGCCCGACCTGCGCATCGAGGAGCTGCGGCTGCAGCCCGAGGTGCCTCTGCCCGAAGAGGAGGTGCAGCTGATCGCGCGCATCGTCAATGAAGGCCTCGGTCGGGCGCGCAGCTTCAGCGTCGAGTTTAGCCTCGACGGTGAGCCGCTCGGCACCCGTGAGGGGTCGTTAGACCCAGAACAGGCGCTGAACCTCGCGTTACCATGGACCGCGGTGCTCGGCGAGCACGAGTTCGCCGCGACGCTGGTCGATATTTCGCCCAGCGACGCTGACGATTCTGACAACAGCGCCACGCTCTCAGTGACAGTCACCGACATCATCGACACGCAGCCGCCTCTGGTGTTCATCATCGCGCCGCACGAAAACGAAATCCTCTCCGGGATAGTCTCGGTTCAGGGCACCGCCGAAGATAACTACGCGGTACGGAGGGTCGAGGTGCGCATCGCGCCAGCGGAGTGGGAGACCGCTTCCGGCACCACCGACTGGAGCTGGGAATGGAACACGTCGGGCGACTTGAACGGCCGCTATCGGATTGAAGCGCGGGCGTGGGACGGCTTTAATTACTCGTCGTCGGCGATAGTTGAGGTCGAAATCACCAACGACGACGCCAACCGGCGGCCCACCGCACGGCTCTCGGCGGAGCCGCTCGAGCTCGAATTCGGCGAGCCCGTAGTCTTCAGCGGAAACGGTTCCAGCGACGACTCGCAGGTCGCCGGCTACGCCTTCGATTTCGGCGATGGCGACGCCAGCGGCTGGGCTTCGCAGTCGTGGGCACGCCACACCTACCTCTCGCCGGGCAGCTACACGGCCACGCTCGAGGTGCAGGACGACGAGGGCGCGCACTCGTCGGCGCCCGCCAGCGTCACCATCACGGTTCTCGACGTGCAGCCCAACCGGCCGCCGCTGGCGCTGATTGCGCTGCCGCAGCCGGGCTCGCAGCTGGCGGCCGGGACGGTAACACTCTCGGCCGCCGGCAGCAGCGACCCGGACGGCGACCCTCTGCTCTTTGTCTGGAGCAGCGACCGCGACGGCCACCTTATGACGACCACCTCGTTCGAGGCGACCGTGACGCTCTCTGCTGGCGCGCACCTGCTGACGCTGGAGGTGCGCGATGGCGAGGGCGGTGAAGCTTCCGCAACGGTTCAGGTCGAGGTCCGTGCTATCGAACGTGAGGATTCGTCATTCCTGCCCGGGCCAGGAGCCTGGGTGACGGCGGTCGCCCTCGCCAACGTCAGTCTTCTTCTGGCTGCCAGACGTGACCGGTCTCGTCGAGATTGAAAACCTCGCGCAATAGCTCGTCGTCGAATTTCTTGCCGATTGAGGTTTCGGCCCGGACATATTCTTCCAGCTCGCCCAGGTCAATCTCGCCGTCGGGGCCGAAGATTACAGGTGATTTCGCAAAGCGAAAGCGCACTTCCTGCGCGCCGCGGTCGAAGCTGAATTCCTCGAGGTAACCGGCTTCGCGCATCAACTCGCCTAGGTCAACCAGCTGCTTGCCGCGCGCGGTGGAATTGACCCGGAAGGTGATAGTGGTCATGCGGGCGCAGCGGCGGCCGGCTAAAAACTGTGGCCTCCGGGCGCCCGCGTCAGCCGGCGAACTCGACGCGCGAGGTCTCGTTCTCCCACAGCACCAGCTTGCGCAGCTGCGGCAGGCTCGGCGCCAGCCGTTCCCAGACCCATGCGACCAGCACTTCGCTGGTCGGGTTCTCCAGCCCCGGAAGGTCGTTGAGGTAATTGTGGTCCAGCTCTGCCTTCAGCGGCGCGAACGCTTCTTCGAGCGCGTTGAAATCGACCACCATCCCGGTCGCGAGGTCCATCTTGCCCTCAACGTGGATTTCGAGCCGGAAGGCGAGGCCGTAGACCCGCCCGCAGGGATGGCCTGCGGGGACGCGGGTCAGCTTACGCGCCGACTCGAAACGGATGATATGGGCCAGTTTGTGGACGCCCACTCAGCAGGTGAAAACGTCGCCAGATTCGGGGATGGTCCACTTGCGCTGGCGGTATTTCTTGAGGATATTCTTCTTCTGCTTGCGCAGGTCGCGCCGCAGGTGGACCAGCGCCATCTGTTTTGGTCGTGCCAGGTCATGCAGCCGTTCCAACTGCACCAGGCTACAGTGGGTCTTGGTCTGCCCATCCTCGAGATATGCCTCGTGCACCAGCAGGTCGGCTCCCGTGTAGAGTTTGGCAGCGGTGGGGGTGAACATCCCGTCGCCCGAGTAGCAGAACACTGTCTGTGGCTTGCCCGCCTCGAGGCGTAGCCCGAGGTTCTGGACGCTGTGCCGTGTGTTCACGACACGCAGGTTCCAGTCGTCCCAGCGGTGTGACCGCTGCAGTTCGCGGAAGCGCAACGTGAAGGGGATGTGCTTTACCATCCCGGGGTACGCCATCTCCATCAGCCGCTCGAGGTGGCGCTGGCTCCCGACCGGGCCAAAGAGGTAGAAGGGACGCGTGCGGCCGTCCTCCCACATGCGCATTAGTAGTGATGGCAGTCCGAAGACGTGGTCAGCGTGGAAATGCGAGATGAAGACGCCGTCGAGGAAATCTGGCCGGACCGAAATTTTCCACACTTCGGACGGCGTGTTAGCGCCGCACTCGACCAGCATACGCCGTCCGGCCGCTTCTACCAGGATGCAGACGTTGGTCTGCGTCTCGTCGAACGCCTCGCCGACGCCCAGGAAACTGACTTTCATGCTCTTGCTCCGTTGGATTCATTTTTCATGGTTTGTTGCACCTCATATTGCTGGACGCCCGTTCCCGGCACTAAATACCGTGGCCAGAACAACGAGCTTTTCGCCGCATACTTACGAATTATTTAATAATTGCGCAGGAAATCGCCTCAACGCGAGCGGCGGTGCCCCTCGAGGTAGTGGTAGACCGAGCCGTGTTCTGCTCCACCGAGCAGCATCCCCAGCGCGACCTTGGCCGCATCGACCGCCTCAAGCGAGCCAATTATCGCCACCGTATGGCCCTGGATTGCCATGCGGGCATTGCTCTGCTCCTCGATGATGCGGCGCGTCTTGCCGTTGCGGCCGATGACCCTGCCGCGCATCCGCTCCAGCCGCTTGCGTGCGTGGCCGGTGTGGTCGCGGATATCAATCACCTCGAGGTACGTTTCGGGGTCGAGCAGCTCGCGCGCCGTCTCCGGGGTAAAGCCGCGGCCGATGGCGCGCACGACCGCCAGCAGCTGCAGCGCCAGCAGCGCGTCACCCCGCTCGGGCTGGACGACGCGCACAATCCCGGTCCGCGAATCAATCTCGAGGGTGCAGCCGGTCGCCACCTCGAACTCCTTGCGGGTTTCCCCGTCGTGGCCGATGAGCACCCCGATGCGACGTTGCGGAATCCTCACGTACTCCATTGCTCGACCTCCTCGCGCGTGAGCCCCGGCAGCCGCTTGCGGAACCAGCGGTGGATATTGCCAAGGTCGCGCTCGTGCAGCTCCGCAAAGCGCGGGTGCTGGTGCGGCACCGCCTGTCCCACGTCGATAATGCAGGGCTGCTCGCGCACGTTGAGCACGTTGTATTCCGACAGGTCGCCATGCGCCAGCCCGGCGCCGTGGTACGCCTTCACCGAGTCCATCAGCTGCCGCAGGAACTCGCGCGGCTCCTCCGGCGGCAGCTCGCGCAGCGTCGGGTAGGGGCGGTAGCGCCAGCCGCGGTACTGCATCACCAACAGGTTGCGGTGGACGTGGAACGGCCGCGGCACGCTGGCGCCGGCGGCGTGCATCAGGTGCAGGTTCTTGAACTCCTTCTGCGCCCAAATGAAAATCCGGTCGCGGTGCGACTTGCCGCCGTGCGGGAAACGCGGGTCGCCATCGATGTAGGGCGCCAGCTTGCGGAAGGTGGCGGTGCTGAGCCGGTATATTTTCACGGCACGGTTCCGCCCGTCTAGTGTCTTGCCGCGGAAGACGTTGGCCTCCTTGCCGGTGGCAATGATGTTTTCGAGCGTGTACAGCACGCCGCGGCTGAAGAGCTGCTGGATGGCGCGCAACGTCGCTTCGTCAAACACCGCGTCGAGTGTCTTGCGCCCGTCGCGGTCGCCCGCGCGCACCAGCTGCCCCCGCTGCCGGTCCAGCGCCAGCGCCAGCAGGCTCGTCTCCATCAGTAGATATCCAGGATTTCCGGTATCAGGTCCTGCCGCTTCAGGTTGGCGCTCTGCGTCGCCGTGTAGCGGAACTTGACATCAGCCTTCGAGTCCTGGAACGACCACGGCACGATAATCAGCAGGTCGTTCTCTCGCACCCACATCCGTCGCCGCATCTTGCCGGGGATGCGCCCCATGCGCCGCTTGCCATCCTCGCAGATGAGTTGCAGCCGGCTGCCGCCCTGAAAGGTCTCGGCGACGGCGAACATCTCCCCCTTGGGGCGATACGGCAGCGGCAGCCGCAACGTATGCTTCTGCCCCTCCTTGTCTTCGATAGTAACTTTTACGCTCTGCTTGAATCCGCGCTTTTTGTCGTCGCTGGGGACTGCCACGTCGTGCGGCACGTCCACTCGGTTATAAGCATTGA
>PSPB01000057.1 GCA_003193815.1 Methanobacteriota archaeon | reverse complement strand
GCGCTGGCGCTGCTGGTGCTGGCGTTCCTGCTCCTGTCGGGCTGGATGCTCGCGCAGCCGCACGACCTAGTCGCGGCGGGGCACCTGAAGGACGAGGAGGGCTACTACCCGTGGGCCGAACTCTACCTTGACGGTTACTGGTCGCTGCCGCTGCAACTGGCCAACGGCGACTACCGTGACGAAGAGGTGGTCTCCATCGATAGCGGAGTGCCGCCGCTGCAGGTGGCGTGGGAAATCGTCGCGCTCGACCCCGACGGGCGCGCCGACGACCTGCGCGTCAGCGTGACGTTCAACGACGGCGTGCCGGCGGCCAACGCCAGCGTCAGCATCCCGCGCCCACAAGGCGCGCTCGAAGCGACGACAGACGCGCAGGGCGCGGCGGAACTGCGCGGGCTCCCGGCCGGCAACCCACCACTACAGGTGCGCGCATCGCGCGACGGGCAGAGCGTGGTCTACCGCACGCTGCTCGAAGTGCCGCTCGGCAACGCCGCGCGCTACGGCATCGCGTCGCTGACGAGCGTCGAGTTCCTGACCGACCGCAGCCTCGGCGGGCTGCTCGAGGTGCAGCTCCCGGGCGACCGCGAGGGGCTCACGGTGCGCTTCAACGGCCAGTCGCGCGGCGAGACCGACGCGCAGGGGCGGCTGGAGCTGGGCGACCTAGGGGCGAAGCGCGGCACCCTGCGGGTCGAGCGCGACGGCGACCCGGTCGCCGGCGCGAGCTTGCTGCTGGACGGTCGCGAGCTGGGGGTGACCGACGCACAGGGACGACGCAGTGCCGCAGTGGTTGAGCAGGTGCGGCTGTCTATCGCTCTGCAGGACCTTTTCGGCGTTCCCGTCACCGGCGCCAACGTCGAGCTGGCGCCGCGCGGGCCGGACGCCACGTCGGAGCTGCTCGGCACGACCGGCGCCAACGGCAAGCTGGTCGCGGAGCGCGAGCTGGAGCTGGGCGAATACCAGCTGGCAACCCACTGGCTTATCGAGGGCTACGACCCGCCGCTGGCGTCCGGCATCGCCGAGGTCGAGGGCGAATACCACTACGTCAACCACTGGCCCCCCGGCCCGAGCGCGGCGCTGATGCCACTGATTCTCCTGGGCGCCGAGGCACTCTTCGGCACGCTACTGGCGCTGATGGCCGGCGTCGCCACCTACGGGCTGGCGCGCCGCTGGTGCGGCTGGCGCGTGGCGTGGGTCGCAACGGTCTTCACGCTCGCCAACGCGACCGTCCTGCTCCTCTGGTTCAGCCAGTGGATGGGCGACTTGGCTGCCGTCTCGTTCGCGCTGCCCGGCCTGTGGCTGGTCGTCGAGGCGGCGCACCGCGGACGGCGGGAGGGAGCCAGCCGCGCCGTGCTGCTGCTGGCGCTCGGCGGCGGGGTGCTGTTCGGGCTGGGGGTAACGATGCGCTACACGACGGTCGTGATGGCTGGCGCGCCGTATCTCTACATCGGCTGGCTCAACCTGCCGGCCGGGCGGACGCGCGAACTTGTACAGCGGCTGCGGACGGCGCTGGCGTGGCCGGCGGTGCGCGACCCGCTGTTGCAGGCCGGGGCGCTGACGGTGGGGCTGCTGCTGGTCGGCATCCCACTCGCCGCCTACAATGCGCACTACTTCGGCGGGTCGTTCAACTCCGGCTACCAGTCGCGCAACCAGCTCGAGGTCTCGAGCGACGGCGACAACCTAACGGTCGAGACGCACGAGGCGTCGGTATCGATGTGGGACGGCTACATCAACCTGGGCGAGCAGGAGCGCGAAAACCTGCCGCAAGTCGCCAAGTTCGTCGCCGTCTTCTTCCCCGCACTGCTCTGCGCGCTCCCCGGCGCGTGGGCGTTGCGGCGCCAGCCGGCCGCCGGCATCGCGCTGGGATGGTGGCTCGGCTCAATCAGCGCCATCTACCTGACACAGGGCTGGGTGCTCGGCAATACTTTCACCGACATTCGTTACTACCTGCCGCTAGCGCCGGCGGCTGGAATCCTGGCGGCGGCCGGGCTGGCGCAGATTTCCGGTTCGCTGGAGCGGGGCAAGTGGCTGGCGCTGGCCATCGCAGCGCTCATCATCGCGTCGGGCGCGGTCGCATTCGCCGACGCCGAAAGCGACCTGCAGCAGCGCTGGAATCGCACTGGCCAGCCGCAGCCGCCGGCGACCGAGGTTACAATCTTCCAACTGACTGAGACGCCGCAGCAATTCCTTGACCGGCGCGTCCACGTCGGGGGTGCCGAGGTGGTCGAGCTGCGCGGCTCCGGCGCGGCACTACTGCGCGACCCCGTCGAGCGCAACGCGACGGTGATGCTGGTTTTCGGCCAGCATCCGGTCGCGCTCGAGCCGGGCGAACGCATCGCGATCAGCGCGATGTTCCGCGCCGACAACCATCCCGAGAACGACTTCGCGCTGTTCCTGCAGAGCGCCAATGACCTGGAACACCTGCAGGGCCCAAATGGTGAGCAGCCGCTGGCGCAGCAGCACCAGCCACCACAGCCGCCACCGGGACAGACGCGCGGGAAACTGCCGCTTAACGAGGCGCAGCGGATGGCATTGACGCTCGGACTGGCGGCCGCCGCGCTGACTAACGGCGCCGCGGCGTGGGTGGCGTGGCGGCGCTGGTCCTGATTTATATACTAATGTTTGAGGAATAAAGCTTCAGCGGCGTACCACGAATTCCGGCTCGTCGGTATCCCCGGGCTCCTCCGTGACACCGACCTCCAGCACCCGTGCCAGCGCGGGGCCCTCATGGCACCAGTCAATCAGCGCCGCAACCTGCTCCGGGGGACCCTGGGCAACCGCCTCGACCGAGCCATCGTTGCGGTTGCGCACCCAGCCGCGCAGGCCGAGGCGCCGCGCCTCACGCCGGGTCGAATCACGGTAGAAAACACCCTGCACGCGTCCGCGAATGCGCAGCCGCACGCGCCGTTGGCCCATCAGCTACGGTCCTGCACCTGGATGATGATTTCCTTGATGTCGCTGTGCGACCCTTGCGTGGCGATGCACCAGACTGCGTGCGCCACGTCCTCCGGGAACAGAGCCCATTCGCGTTCCTCGGCGGTGCCTTGCTCATCGCGGTCGTTGAAGCCAGTGATGACGTAGCCCGGCGCGACGTAGGCACACTTGATGCCGTCGGGATAGAGCTCCTCGCGCCAGGTCTCGTTGAGCCCGCGCAGCGCCCACTTGGTCGAAGTGTAGATAGCAGCTTTCGGGTAGCCAATGTACCCGACGACCGAGCCGATGTTCACCAGCTGCCCGCCACCACGCTCGCGGAAATGCGGCACGATTGCGCGCACCATGGCCATGCAGGCCCAGACGTTGAGCCGGAACTGCGCCTCGTAAGCCGCGTCCGATATCTCCTCCGCGCTCTCGAAATTTCCCATCCCGGCGTTGTTCACCAGCACGTCGATGCCGCCCAGCGCCTCGGTCGCGGCGGCAACGACGCGGTCCGGCTCATCCTCCTGTGTCAGGTCGGCGACGATGACGTGCGGCTCACCGCCCGCGTCGGAGATGGCAGCCGCCACTTCCCGCAGCTTCGCCTCCCGCCGCGCCACCAGTGCGACACACCACCCTTCGTGACCGAACCGTAGCGCGATGCCCTTGCCAATGCCGGAGGAAGCGCCGGTGACCAGGACTGTTTTCGCGTCGGTCATGCCGGCGCAGCCACTCCGGGATTAAAGGCGTGGTGGACCGGCCGGGATTTGAACCCGGGGCCTCCTGCTTGCAAAGCAGGCGATCTTCCAGGCTGATCTACCGGCCCACTCACGCGCCACGGCGGGCGGGGGGTCAAAACCGTTCCGCTACACCAGATGGCACGCCACCGCGCAGCCCTCGCCCTCGCGCAGCTCCGGATATTCCACACTGCAGCGGTCGACCGCGATGGGGCAGCGCGGGTGGAAGTGGCAGCCACTGGGGGGTGCGGCGGGTGACGGGACGTCGCCCTCGAGCACGATGCGCTCCTGCCGCCGTGCCGGGTCCAGCTCGGGCGTCGCGCTGACCAGCGCCTGCGAGTAGGGGTGGCGCGGGTTGGCGAAGAGCTGCGCGGCGTCCGCCTCCTCAACGACTCGGCCGAGATACATCACGGCGACGCGGTCGCACATGTGCTTCACGACAGCGAGGTCGTGCGAGATGAAGAGGAAGCTAAGGCCGAGGCGGCGTTGTAGCTGCTGGAGCAGGTTGAGGATTTGCGCCTGCACGCTGACGTCAAGCGCGCTGGTCGGCTCGTCGAGCACCAGCAGCTGCGGCTCCAGCGCCAGCGCGCGCGCAATCACGATACGCTGCCGCTGCCCGCCGGAGAACTGGTGCGGGAAGCGGTAGAGGTGGTCGGGGTTGAGGCCGACCAGCTCGAGCAGCTCGCGCGCGCGGTCGCGCAGCCCCCGCGTCTGGCCGTGGATTACCAGCGGCTCGGTGACGAGGTCCTTGACCAGCATGCGCGGGTTCAGCGCCCCCAACGGGTCCTGGAACACGACGCCGATGCGCCGGCGCAGCCGCCGCAAGTCGCCCAACCGCAGCTCCTCCAGCCGGTCCCCCGCCAGGCCATCCGCCAGCGCCGGTCCCAGTTCAACCGAGCCGGCGGTCGGCGCCTCGAGACCCAGCAGCGTCCGCGCCAGCGTGGTCTTGCCGCAGCCGCTCTCG
>PSPB01000056.1 GCA_003193815.1 Methanobacteriota archaeon | reverse complement strand
TTCACCCTGATGCGCAACGAGGAGATGAAACTCAAGGTGCAGCCACACCCGCTCTCGTTCCTGCACCTCTATTTCGTCTTCCTGCTGTTGCTGGTGTGGGGCTTCGTCATCCACCGCTTCTTCAGCCAGGACTGGTTCAGCCAGGTGCCGGGGTACGAATGGCTGATTCGTATTCCTGTAGTCAACGATGTGGTCGCCGCCGCCATCATCTGGTCGCTGGCGCTGCTGGCCATCGGCTTCGTGGCGCGCTACTTGTTCCTCGAGAACGGCGGCCGCGACATCTTCCGGCTTTACGGCGGGCTGGCGCTGTTTGGCATCGGGGCGATGGTGCTGCACTTCTGGAAAATCGGCGAGGCCGAAGGCGACACGATGGCGTTCGGCACCTGGTTCATCCCGCTGCTGACGTTGCTGGTCGGCGGGGGCGGGATGGTGATTGTTGACCAGTATCGCCGCAGCTTCACCTACTACTTGACCGACATCCGCATCGCGATGCACCAGGATTTCCTCGGGCTGAGCAAGCACGAGCGGCAAGTGCGCTACAACCACATCGAGGATATCAAGCTCATGCAGTCGCTTTTCGGCCGCATCTTCGGCTTCGGCACCGTCGTGCCGATAACTGGCTCCGGCCTCGGCACCGGCACCGACGAGGCGCTGATGATTGCCGCGGTGGGCGGCGAAGCGAAGGGCTTCGCCGCCGGACTCGCGGGCGGCAGCCGCCGCTCGGCGCGCCGCGCGACCCACGACCCACGCGACTCGCTCTACGGCGTCCCCGACCCGGGACGCGTGCGCGACCTCATCACGCAGAACATCCAGGATGATACCGGTGTCGAGCACCTGAAGCGCATCGAGGAACTGCTCGGGAAAGACTAAGCGGCGCGCAACGTGACGCCCGCCTCGGCCAGCATATCCTTCGCGAGCGTGAAGTCTCCGGCCCAGCGCTCGGGCACTTCGGCGCTGGCGGGATAGACTGCTTCGCTGACGCCCGCCTGTATCAGCGACCGCGCGCAGCGGGTGCAGGGTGGCCACGTGACGTAGACGGTGCACCCCTTGAGCGAGATGCCGATGCGCGCCGCGTGCATGATGGCGTTCTCCTCAGCGTGGCAGATTAGCGGATATTTCAGCTCGCGGTCCTCCAGCCGCTCCCGGGTATCGGCGATGCCGCGCGGCAGCCCGTTGAAGCCGGTGCTGCGCACCTCCCTGTCGGGGCCGACGATGACGCACCCCACCTGCGTCGAGGGGTCCTTGCTCCAGCCGGCGATGTGCGCCGCCAGCCCGAGGAAACGTCCGTCCCAGTCAGCCATCTTCGCCGGCAGCGGGGCGGCGCTGTTATACCTGTGCCCGGCGCGTCACGCCGACCTGCGGGCAGATGCCCTCGGCGAAGCAGGCTGAGCAGCGCGGCCGACGCGCGTCGCAGACCCGCCGGCCGTGCCAGATGAGCCGGTCCGACCACTCAATCCAGTCGCCCTGTGGCAGTAGCGCCATCAGGTCGCGCTCGACCGCCTCCGGGCTGTTGCCGCGCGACAGCCCCAGCCGGCGCGTCAGCCTGTGGACGTGCGTGTCGACGACGACGCCCTCCACCAGCCCCCACGCGACGCCCAGCACGACCGAGGCGGTCTTGCGCCCGACGCCCGGCAGCGCCACCAGCGCGTCAAGCGTGCGCGGCACCTCGCCGGCGTGGCGCTCGATGATGGCTTTGCAGGCGCCGATGATGTGCCGCGCCTTGGCGTTGAAGAAGCCGGTCGAGTGGATGACTTCGCCCAGCTCGGCGAAGTCGGCGGCGGCAAATGCCTTGGCGTCGGGATACTTGTGGAAGAGCGGCGGCGTGACCATGTTCACCCGCTCGTCGGTGCACTGCGCCGAGAGGATGGTGGCGACCAGCAGCTGCAACGGGTCGCGGTGAAGCAGCGCGCACTCCGCCTGCGGGTATTCGCGCCGCAGCCCCGCGAGCACGGTTTGCGCCCGCGCCGCGCGCTGTTTCGGCGACTCGCGGCCGTGCGGTTTCACCACGGTCAGCGGTTGAAGCGCGGCTTCCGCTTCTCGAGGAAGGCGGCGACGCCCTCTTTCCCGTCGGGGGAGTTGAAGCACTCGGCGAACAGTTTCTGCTCGTTCCGCAGCCCCTCCGCCAGTGGCAGCCCGCTGCGCGTTGCGCGCTTGATTCGCTCGGCGGCGAACGCCGGCTTCGAAGCGATTTGCTCCGCCAGCTCGACCGTGCGCGCCTCTAGTTCCTCCGCCGGCCAGACGAAATTGACGATGCCGTAGCGCTCCGCTTCCTCGGCCGGAATCATGCGGCCGGTGAGCATCAGCTCCAGCGCGCGCCCTTCGCCCGCGAGCCGCGGCAGCCGCTGGGTGCCGCCCGCACCGGGGAGGATGCCGAGGTTGATTTCCGGCTGCCCGAAGCGCGAGCGGTCGCTCGCCACCCGCAGGTCGCACGCCATCGCTAGCTCCATTCCGCCGCCGAGGCAGAAGCCGTCGACCATCGCGATAATCGGCGTCGGGCAACTTGCGGCGACGTCAGTCATGCGCCACTCGTCACGCATCCGCTCCGGGTCGAGCTCGCCGCTGGCGGCAAACTCGCCGAGGTCGGCGCCGGCGATGAACGATTTCTCGCCCGTGCCGGCGAGGATAATCGCGCGCACTTCGGGGTCAGCACCGAACTGCTCGAAGGCCGCGGCGATTGCGCTGCGCGCCGCCGCGTTCATCGCGTTGAGCTGCTCGGGCCGGTTGACCGTGACGCGGCCGATATTGCCCTCGCGCGAGACTATGACCTCCTTGCCCATACGCTGCGGAGCGGGACGCCGGTTAAGTCGGTTCGCGCGCCGCGTCAGGCGGCCGGCAACGGCTCCGCCCCGTCGACGAGCCCCTCAACCACGCGCGCCTTCGGCAACAGCGCCTGCACCGCGCTGGCGATGTCGGGATGTAGTGGTGGCTTCAGCGCCCAGAAGCGACCGTCGCGCAGCGGTGCCTGTGGGTAAGCCGCCAGGAACTCGAACGCGCCCGCGTCCCACGCCGCCGGACCGCGGTGGAGCTGCCGCTCGGGCAGTTCCACCGCGGCGGTCTCGAGCACAATGAACCCCTCGTTGCCGAGCGAGCAGTGGCTGCCGAGCACGCCGAACGGCTCGAGCGCGCGCACTAGCTTGCGCCCCTGCCGCTGGATGTGCGGCAGCGCGGTCTCCTCGACGCCGCCGGGGTGCGGCAGCACGACCGTCGTGACGCAGCCGAGCGGCTTGCGCTCTGCCGCCCCGACGACGAACGCGTCCGCGGTCGGCTCCGCCAGAAATCGTCGCGCCGCCAGCACCGCGCGCGCCAGCCCGTCGCGCATCACGCCGGCGGCGACGTTGCGGCCGGGGTCGACGGGGTCGGGGAGTGTGATTTCCGCCTCCGGCGCTCCCGGCACCGCGCCCAGCGCGACCGGCGGCCGCCAGCCGGCGACTTCCTCCACGAAGGCGGGGAAGTCACCGGCGCGATGCACCAGCACCTCGACCAAGTAACCCGAGAAACCGCCGACGGCCGCTGCCGCCCCGTAGGCGCCTGCGACTGCGAGAAAGCGCTTCGCGAGCCGCACATCGTCGCGCTGCGCGTCGGTGAGATTATCGTGCACCCACGCGGTGTGGAACACCGTGCGGTCGACCGCCGACGCCGGTTGCGACGGGTCGCTGATGGCGAAGCAGGGGACCGCGTCGACGCTGTGCCCCTCGACCGAGCCACGCAGGTAGGGGTGCTGTGCGTAGAGCTCCTCGCCGTCGGGCAGCACCGCGCGCGCCAGCGCCAGCCCTTCCGCCTTCAGGTCCGCGCCTTCCGGGAAGCGCAGGAACAGGTCGATATCGGCGCCCGGCAGCCAGGTCCCCTTCGCGACCGAGCCGACCAGCAGCGGCTCGACGCCGTCCGGCGCCGCCTTGCGGGCGCGCGCCAGCAGCGAGTCGCAGAGTGCCGTGACGGCAGCCTGCTCCGCGTCAGACGGGACCAGCGTGGCGAGTGCCTCTTCCAGCAGCTCCTGCATGGCGCGCCAGCGGGCCGGGTGATTAGGGTTATTGCTAGCGCCGGCGCCACGCCTTGCGCCGTTTGCGCTCCGCAAGGCGCCGGATGGTCGCTTCGGTCTCGCGCACCGGGATGATGAGCGGCAGCACCGCGATGACGCTGCCGAGCAGCAGCATCCCCAGCGCGGCGGCGAAGCGCGCCTGTATCAGCCACTCCAGGAAGACCGCGACGCAGCCGGTGGCGAGTATCATCGTCGCCCAGGTCAGCCGCCGGTAGCCGTTCTCGCTGATGCCCCACTCGGGAGCGTCAATCGGCGTCTCGATGACAATCTCGGCTGGCGGCGGCTCGACCGCCGGCGGCGGCCAGGCGCGCAGCACGACCCAGGTCAGCAGCGCGCCGAGCAGGATGAATGACGCCTGCCCGAAGCCGGGGTCGCCGGCGCGGGTGGCGAGCCCGGCGAGTCCCAGCACCAGCAGCCAGACCACGGCCACGATGCCGTAGTGCAGCCGCAGGTTGTCGGACGGCAGTGAGTCTCGCCACACCGTCGTTATCCCAAACACAGCAAGTGCCGTTAGATAGGCCAAGTACTCAACTGGCACGCTCTGCGTCAGCAGTGCGTCGAGCAGCGCTAACATCCCACAAATACCGAAGCTGGCGCGCAACAGGTTATCTGACGCAGTCGGGCTCACGCCCGCGCTTCCATGGTGATTGCTTCGACGGGGCAGGCGAAGACGCAGAGCGTGCAGCCGGTGCAGGT